>DIEQ01000133.1:6534-13676 GCA_002418705.1 Mageeibacillus sp. UBA5770
AGTATATGTTACAGCCAGTATGTCAGGAAGTGACCCGGCATCCGTCACCATTAAAGACTCTCCGGTTGTTCCCAGGACCGGAGAAACCCAGGACATGAAAAAAGTTGCCGCAGGCATAGGTTTGCTTGTCGGATTTGCGTTGGTTCAAATTATACGTAAAAATAACAGGGCTGCTAAAAGAAGAAAGGTTCACTTCAAAGGAGGGAAATAACCGTTCATTTCTTCTGACGAGAAGTCTTCGGAGAGGGGGAGAGCAATCTCCCTCTTTTCCTTTGCGGATTTATAAAGGGCAAGTACCATATCAACTGCCGTATAACCGGACATGGCATCTGCGATTGGATTTCTGTCTTCCCGGATAGCCTCGACAAGATCTTTATAGATGCCGGCATGCGGATTTACAAGGGAAAGCATTCCACCGAGACCCTTTTCTTTCAGGTCTTTGCGGAAGTAGTAGAAGCCTTTTTTGCGGCCGTCGGCATCACGGATGTCAAAAAACGGTCTGCCTTTTCGAAGTCCGACACGCAGGGTACCCTGTGTGCCGTTAATGAAGAATGAGGCTTCCTTGTCATGTATAGAGGTGGTTGTTGTACCCTCAATCTGGCAAAGTGCCTGATTATCGAGAGTCAGGATACCGAGGGCTACATCCTCGGCCTCCATATTTCGGAACCGGCGTGCGATCATGGCACTTCCGGATACGGCTGTTCCGTTCATAAGCCAGCATAAAAGATCCAGGGCATGAACGGTCTGGTTCATGAGAGCTCCGCCGTCACTTTTCCAGGTACCTCGCCAGGCAGCCTGGTCATAGTAGGCCTGGTCGTGTCCCCACCGCACAACGACAGAACCATGGCTTATCGTACCAAAAACGCCTGCTGCAATATCCTTGCGGAGATTGCCGACAATCGGGAAATACCGGTATATGTGACCCATCGCGACTTTGTTTCCTGTCGCTTCAGAGATCTCATACAGTTCCCTCGCCTCAGATGAGCGCATGGTCATTGGTTTTTCAAGAAGAATATGCGATCCGGAAAGAAGGGCGGCCTTTGCCATTTTGAAATGAAGTCCAGACGGCACGGTAATGGCAACTACCTGCGGTTTTTCGTTAGCAAGCATTTCCTCGTAATCTGTATACAGGTGAACACTGGCCAGAAGCTTTTTTGCCTTGCTTTCCGAGAGGCCGGCAAATCGAAGCAGCGCTGCAGGCGCCTCAGGATTGGAGTCAACGATTGCAGTCAGGCTGAGTCCGCTGTTCTTTTTAAGGACTGCTTTGATATGCTTTACAGAGACACGGCCGCAGCCGATGAGCGCATATGTGTAGGCGGGGATCTGTGTTTTTGATGTCATAATATCTCCTTATGTATTGGATGATATAATCGGATCTTCGAAAGTGGCTTCATAATAATCTGCGAACTGACGCGCGGTGCGGGGAGACCGTCCATTCTCGCGCATAGCCCACGTAAGGGCCTTTTGAGCAACAATTTCCCTGTCGTAGTCAACTTTACGGTCCGTAAGTATGCCGAAAACAATATCAAGATACACCTGCTGGTTGGGTGAAGCAAACCGTACTGAGATGCCGAACCGGTCAGACAGGGAGAGCTTCTCGTCCTTTGCATCATTGGCATAAAGTTCGTTTGATTCCTTTTCGGCAACGATATGACGTCGGTTGGACGTTGCATAGATTGCAACATTCTCCGGTCTTGTCTTGATGCCGCCTTCAAGAAGTGTTTTTAAGATCGTGTAACGGGTGTCTTCCTCAGAGAATGAGAGGTCGTCAAGGAAAAGAATAAATGAGAGACGGACAGCGGACAGCTCCGAAAGATATGACAAAAGATCAGCAATTGTCAGCAGATCATCCTTGTCGATTTCGATGAGGCGGAGTCCCTGATTTTTATAAGTATTTGCCATTGCTTTGACCGTCGAGGATTTACCGGTTCCGCGTGCCCCGAAAAGAAGAATATTGTCAGCGCGCTTGTGGCGGAGCAGACGCATGGTGTTTTCCTGTACCTGGGAAATTTCATAGCTGTAGGAAAAGAGCTGGTCGAGACGTATCGGGTCCGGTTTTTCAACCGGCTCAAGCTTATGATCTTTCCAGATAAATGCATGATAAGCGGCAAAAACACCGAAGCTTTTTTCTCGGTGATATGCGAACAGCGAATCATAAAGATTTGCGGGCGCCTGCCCGGATGTGTCGTGACGCCATTCAGGCAGCGATATGGGATTTGAAGAAGCTAGAAGAGCTGTTATGATTCTTGAGGGAAACGCAGCAATAACCAGAATACGTTCAAGGTCACACAGGACGTTATACTGCATGTTTTTGTCGATGGAGACACCGGCTGCAGCCTTATAGCTGCCGGAAGCAGCCCGGGCAAAAGCGTTGTCATCTTTTTGGGCGATTGAAATGACATATTCCCCGAAATCGGGAACCCGGGAAAGGTCGTTTTTCATTAACTGTGTATATATGCGCGTATATCTGTCCATCCATCCACAGAGGACTGCGGTTCCCGGTGAGGGCATCACAACGTCCAGCGGTTCGCTGTCCGGTTCTTCCATGAAACAGGAGAGCTCCATAAGGAGATCCTTAAGGCTCGACAGGACGGGTTCGTCTTTCAGGCCGGAGTAGACGAAAAGACTTGAAAGTGCGGACAATGTATTGTCGACTGTGTTTTTTGCATATCTGCCAGACTCTGTCATAATGGTTCTCCCCACTGGATTATCCTTCTATTATATCGGGCATGATTCAGCGATTATTCTAACATAGCTGCAAAGTTTTGTTGAGTCTTTGGTGTACAATGATAGAAGAATCAGGGATTTATAAGACAATTTGGAGGATTACCGGATGGATATGCTGGAAATTATTCTTGCAAAAAGATTTGGGCAGGAATTAAGTGCAGATCAGATATCGTTTTTTGTATCGGGTGTTACGAACAAAAGTATTCCCGATTATCAGATTTCAGCGCTGCTTATGGCTGTTGTCTTAAATGGAATGACGGAACAGGAAATGACCGAACTTACCATGAAGATGGCTTTCTCGGGTGAGGTCTGCGACCTTTCCGGAATCCCCGGAATCAAAGTAGACAAGCACAGTTCAGGCGGTGTGGGCGATAAATGTACGCTTATTGTATTGCCGATGGCTGCTGCATGCGGTATTCCGATTGCAAAGCTCTCAGGGCGCGGACTCGGGTTCACCGGCGGAACGATCGACAAGCTTGAATCAGTCCGTGGTTTTCAGACGTCCATTCCCGTATCTGATTTTGTTGAACGGATTAAAAAATACGGGATGGTCCTGTCCGGACAGACACCGGAGCTTGCTCCTGCCGATAAATATTTATATGCACTCCGCGATGTAACCGGAACTGTCCAGTCCATTCCGCTGATTGCTTCAAGCATTATGAGCAAGAAGATTGCGGGAGGTGCTGACGCAATTGTCCTCGATGTTACATGCGGATCAGGCGCTTTTATGAAGGATGAGAAGTCAGCCCGGGATCTGTCAAGGGCGATGATTCAGATTGGCAGAATTGCCGGCCGTCCGGTAACCTGTGTCATTACATCAATGGACCAGCCGCTCGGACGGGCTGTCGGCAACGCACTTGAAGTCATGGAGGCTTACGATACACTCTGCGGCAGGGGAGGCCATGATGTCCTTGAAGTATGCTGTACGCTTACCGCTGCCATGATCAGGAAGTCAGATATTGGCAAAGATTTGACGTTTGAGCAGGCACTTGCCATGGCAGAAGAGACGATTCATAACGGCAGCGCTAAAAAGGCATTTGAAGTATTCATAACGGCCCAGGGCGGACAGATCGACACAGCAGGATCTCCGCTGTACACCGCAGAACCTGTCGCGTGCCTGGAGCTTACCGCAAAAGAAGACGGATATATCGCAAGACTGGATGCACTTCTGATTGGTGAATCAAGCATGCATCTCGGAGCCGGACGCAGAAAGAAAGATGACATTATCGATATGGGCGCAGGTATCACTTTCGACAAAAAAATCGGAGCATCTGTAAAAAAAGGTGACAGAATCGCAGTTATGTATAAGGGAAGCACGTCCGCCATTGATGATTCATCCTTACAGTATGCGTTGTCCCTGGCTGAATCGGCGATTACGATATCGCAGGAACCGGTACAGGTACAAAGTGAAATCCTGGCTGTTCTCGATGAGGATTCCTTATAAGTCCCGGCTTGCATCGACCGTTTCTGATTGCTATAATGATTCAAATAAGAACGAATGTTTGACCATTGCGGTCGCAAGAAGGACAGGTCATGATTATTATTGGAATTGACCCGGGATATGCGATTACCGGTTACGGTGTAGTGGAATACGTATCGAATCACTTTCGAACGCTTGACTATGGCATTATATCGACGAAGGCAGCCGTACCGTTTGAGCTTCGGCTGCTTACGATTTTTCAGGAGCTGGAAGCATTGATCACCCGGTATCAGCCGGATGTAATGGCAGTTGAAGAGCTTTTCTTTTCCCGCAATACAACGACGGCTATCGGGACGGCTCAGGCAAGAGGGATTATCATACTCGCGGGAGCTAAAGCCGGCATACCTGTTTTCGAATATACACCCATGCAGGTGAAGCTTGCCGTCACGGGATACGGTCGGGCAGATAAGACCCAGGTGTCTGCCATGATCAAGGTTCTTTTGAACCTCGACAAGAAGTCGAAGATAATCGATGATGCGTCTGATGCGCTTGCCATTGCAGTCTGTCAGGCTCATACAGGTCCGGTAAATAACAACAAGGCCGTTGGCGGTTATCAGTACGGCAGGTATGGTAAATCAGAATTCTGAGCCCCGCAGGCTCCAGCCAATCAATAAATGACGGAGAGTGGCAATATTATGTATGCATACATTAAGGGTCATCTGATTCAAAAAAAGGAAGAATTTGTAGTACTTGAAGCAAACGGAATCGGATACAAGATCTTCTGCCACCCGCCTATGCAGGACCGCTTCGGTAAAACCGGGGACAGTGTATGTGTGTTCACATACCTTTATGTCCGCGAGGATACTTTTGCCTTGTATGGTTTCCCTTCGCAGGAAGAACATGATATGTTTGTCATGCTGCTTCAGGTGACGGGTATCGGACCTAAGGTCGCGCTCGCACTTGTTGCGCAAGTATTGCCGAGCCAGTTTGCCCTGGCCGTAATTACAGGCGATGTAAAGCGTCTTACGCAGGTGAAGGGAGTCGGGAAAAAGGGTGCCGAGCGCCTGATTCTTGAACTCAAGGACAAGCTTAAAGGATTTGCTTTTCAAGGCGAAGACGGCGAATTCACGGTTGATATCCCGGATGGCGGACTCATCTCTGATTCTCATCTTATGCAGGAAGCAATGAGTGCCATGGTGGTTCTCGGATATTCGGCACAGGAAGCCAGAAAAGCTGTAACGACAGTATATAAAGATGATATGCCCGTGGAAGAACTGGTTCGAATGTCTCTTCGCGCATTAGTTTAAGGAGATTGTATGGATTTTGAGGAATATGGTGAGGACGACCGCGTCATCGGCCGCGAAAGACAGACTGAGGATCGTGACGAACGTGGACTGCGTCCTGTCCGCTGGATCGACTATGCCGGTCAGACAAAAGTTAAGGAAAACCTCAAGATCTTTATCGAGGCAGCTTCGGCGAGAGGCGAGGCACTTGATCATGTCCTTTTGTATGGCCCGCCCGGACTGGGTAAGACGACTCTGGCAGGGATCATAGCGACGGAGATGGGTGTCAGCCTTAAAATTACTACCGGCCCGGCAATTGAGAAGCCCGGTGAACTGGCAGCTATTCTGACAAATTTAAATGAACGGGATGTACTTTTTATTGATGAGATTCACCGCCTCAACCGCAGTGTGGAAGAGATTCTTTATCCGGCCATGGAAGATTATTGCCTTGACATCATGATCGGCAAAGGCCCTTCTGCCAGATCAATCCGCCTGGATCTTCCCAAATTCACTTTGATTGGCGCAACAACAAGGGCAGGTCTTCTTTCTGCGCCGCTTCGCGACCGGTTTGGCATGATTCACCGTCTTGAGCTTTATAACACGGAAGACTTGATGGAGATCCTGCGGAGGGATGCTGACATTTTAAATATCGGGATCAACACTGCAGGTCTCCGTACTATTGCATCACGTTCACGCGGTACCCCGCGTATTGCAATCCGCCTTCTGAAAAGAATGCGTGATTTTGCCCAGGTAAAAGGCGCGGGGACAATTGATGAAAAACTGGCCGATTATGGGCTTGATGCCCTCGAGATTGACGAACGCGGACTTGATAAGACGGACCGCAGGATTCTCACCAACATGGTTGAGATGTTCTGCGGCGGTCCTGTCGGCCTTGAGACTCTGGCTGCATGCACAGGTGAAGACCCTGTAACCATCGAAGATGTGTATGAGCCTTTCCTGATGCAGATCGGTTATATTGCCAAAACTCCGCGCGGCCGTGTCCTTACCAGGCTTGGCTGGCAGCACTTAGGTCTTGTATGCCCTGAGGACTATGAAAAGAAAGTAAGGGGACTTGGGTCGGCACTGACGGGCGACCCGTCACAGGAGGCTTCACAGGCAGCTGCTTTCCCGGTTCAGGTGGACCTTGATTCCTGTCTGAATTTCAGTGAATCGGAAGTTTAGGAAGAGGAGGCGTGTCCAGATGTCTGATCTTTATCAATCTTCTGATCAATCCATAACATCAGCATTATCATCCCCCGTTTCGAACAAGAGTCTGTTCCTGCATGTCTGCTGCGGGCCCTGCGCCGAGTGGCCTGTTACCTCGCTGATGGAAGAAGAATTTTCAATTACCTCGTTTTTTTATAATCCAAATATACACCCGCGTTTTGAACAGGAGAGAAGGCGGGATAATGCAGCCAGACTCATGAATCTTCGCGGAATTCCTTTTATTGTAGACGACTCATACATGGAAGACGTCTGGCTGTCCAAAGCATGGGAAGGCGGTAACCGCTATCCTTCCCGCTGTGAAATGTGTTATAACATCCGCATGAAGCGAACAGCGCAGGAAGCTGCCGACCGGGGTTTTTCTGCTTTTTCAACGACCCTTCTGGTTAGTCCGTATCAGGATCATGAAGCCATTGTTGAGTCCGCCCAGCGTGCTGCGCTAGAGTCGGGAATTACTTTTGTCTATCGTGATTTCCGGCCGGGGTTCC
>DIEQ01000019.1 GCA_002418705.1 Mageeibacillus sp. UBA5770
CGCCACAGATGATGATGGGAGCGACCGTAAAGAACCACTATGCCAAGATGGCTGGCATTGAGAAGGAAGACCTGTATGTTGTCTCCGTAGTTCCGTGCCTTGCCAAGAAATTCGAAGCAGCGCGCCCTGAATTCGAAGAGAATGGAATTCGCGATGTCGATGCAGTTCTTACAACAACTGAACTTCTTGAGATGACTGCCCTTACGCGTGTGGAGGATATCGTTCCAATGGAGTTCGATGAGCCGTACAAGCAGGTATCGGGAGCGGGCGTCCTGTTCGGTGCATCCGGCGGTGTTGCGGAAGCGGCGCTGCGTATGGCTGTTGAGAAGCTGACCGGCAAAGTGATGACAGATCATCTGGACTTCGAAGAAATCCGTGGCTTTGAAGGCCTCAAGGAAGCCACCGTCGAGGCCAACGGCGTAAAAGTCCGAGTCGCTGTTATCAGCGGACTGAACAATGCTGAGCCGATCGTCAAGAAGATTCTTTCCGGAGTAGATGTAGGCTACGACCTGATTGAAGTTATGGCTTGCCCCGGCGGCTGTATAGACGGCGCAGGGCATCCGGTTCCCGAGAAGATCGATGCTCTCGCAAAGCGCCAGCAGGTCCTGGTTAATATCGACAAGACATCGGAGTACAGAAAATCGCAGGACAACCCTGACATACAGCGTCTCTATGAGGACTTCTACGGCGAGGCCAATTCTCCTCTGGCACATCACCTGCTGCATACCACCTACACGGTACGAGGCGGAGATGGCGTATGCGGTAATATCCACAACATGGCCGATTCGGCTTTTGTTACACATGATTTCACGATCTGCACCTGTGATTCCTGTGTAGCCAAGGGTTCACGGGATCTCTTCTCTATGATCAACGACCGGGTGAAGCAGGCAAAGATGGATTCGTTCATCAACGTCAAAACCATCCGCCTGAAAGAGAATCATCCCGGAGAAGGCGTATACTTCACTGTCGATGGCATACCGTTGGAAGAAAGTTCCCTGGATCTTGCGTTCAAGCGCATCAGACATGAGAACAGATAATCAGAAGGAATAACATCTGGATGCAAAGAGAGTGCCCCGCAAGGGACACTCTCTTCATCTTTAAAGGGCTGTATAGGAGTTGCACCGCATAGGGTGGGGGGAGATGGTGGGAACATCTTTATGTGCTATGCGACGCAAGGACCTTCTCAAAATATAAAGGGAGGAATACCCGGATGGACCTGAGACAGTCAGCGTACGACTGAATAACCCCAGGACATAATACCGCCGAGATTATGTACATTCGTATAACCCATGTCAGCCAGGAAAGCAGCCGCCCTTGCAGACCGGGCTCCGCTCTGGCAATAAACAACAATTTCAGCCTCTTTGGACCGCGCATACCTGGATACCGCGGACTGAATGTGCTGGAGGGGAAGCGAAATGCTGTGCTCAATATGCCCGCCTGAATATTCCTCAGGTGAACGTACATCAAAGAGCAAAAACTTCGCTTTACCGTCAAGTTTTGCCTTTACATCTTGTGGACTGATGGTTTTATATTTTTTCTTGCCGAATAATCGATCAAACATATTCATCACCTGTGCCTTTCAACTGTATAATGTATTGTATGCAAATAATTTCCGGAAGGAGACCGTTATGTCAAAACTGCTGGCCGAAGACCAGACATATCTGCAGGAATCTTTTCTTTTCTGGGATAAGATCCTTCCTGAAGACAGAGAAAGAATTCTTAGTACTGCCATCGTTCATACTTACGCATCGGGAGATCTTGTCAAGCACGCTTCGGAGGAATGCAGCGGACTGCTTCTTCTTAAGAGCGGCCAGCTCCGCGCATTTCTTGAGGGCGAAGGTGGTAAGGAAATTACTCTTTACCGGCTGCTGTCGATGGATCTGTGTATACTCAGCGCACCCTGTGTCTTAAAGAGCATCACATTTGATGTGAGTCTTGAGGCAGAGAAGGAAAGTGTTGTCATCCATATTCCCGCACGTCTCTGGGGCGATCTTGTTACAAAATACCCGTCTGTCCAGAGCTATTCGATGGACCTCATCAATTCACGATTTTCGGAAGTGATGTGGGTCTTAGATCAGCTGATCTCCAAGAACCTCGGTCAGAGAGTGTCCGGCTTCCTTAAGGAACAGGCACTTCTTGAAGATTCGGATACCATTCACGTGACCCACGAAACCATTGCCAACAATTTGGGAACAGCCCGCGAGGTTGTGAGCAGGACACTTAAGTATTTTGAAAGCGAGGGAGCGATTGCCTTATCACGCGGATCAATCCGCATTCTTCGCCCTGACAAGCTTTTGATGTAAAGGTTCATATCCCGTCATCGAGAATTTCTGTGACGAATGAGATGTTCATATCATACTGGTTTTATCCGCTGATCTCTGTGACTTTATCACGCAGTACGCGCAGTTACATGCATTTTTCGTAAAACAAAATAATCCCACCGGAGCATTCACTCCGGTGGGATTATTGTTTGTGTAAACTATGAGAATCAGGCGCGGGTTGAAATATAGTTGAAGCTATACTGGCGGATCATCTCTTCATTTTCGTAGATCTTGGTCTGCCACTTGTTAGCCATCTCGAGGAGCATGGTAAGCGGCATCTCACGATCGGCGATATCACCATGATTGCTCTGATAGCAGATGGCCTGAGCTTCGTCATCAGAGAGGAGCATGTACTGCGATACAAGGAACAGGCTCCGGACACCGACACTCATCTGAACAAGCTTCGGATTTTCGATGTAGAAAGACGTGGTGACGCTGCGTCCAAGACCTAAGCCAAGGGCGGACGGAGTCACTTTTTCTTCAACAAGGAAAAGGGGCTTGCCCTCGATGCCGACTTTGCCGACGTCATGGAAAAGAGCTACGATTATGGCGGACTCATCATCGAGCTGCGGCATCATCGTATCCTTGATACGCAGAAGCTGCTTAGCAACGCCGACGGAGTGGATAAGGAGACCCTTTTCATGTGCCATAGGCCCGGATATGGAAGCGGGAGCCGTCAGCCAGGAGGTACGATTGTCAAGAAAATCTACAAAATGGTCAAATTCGGTTTTTCGCTTGATCATTTTGGACTTGAGTTCAGCATAAATTTCGTCAACATTTTCACGCGTTACAAGAATCATAGGCGTATTGGAAGGTCCCGCCTTGACGCTTGTTCCAGCCGGTGCTGCAGAGGCTGACGCAGAGGCTGCTGCTCCCTGGCCCTGACCATCTGTAAAATCATACTTGCATTTGGGGCATCGGATGGCCTGGTTAGCAATAACCATGCCGCAATCGGGACATTTCTTCATACAAACCTCCTCATAGGTACTGAAAATGATAAATATTAAAATCATATACAGTAACATTTTATGAAATCAACTAGAGTATATTTTACATCTAAAAAGCCCCTCATACAATAACAACAGGTGCTTACTATGCAAAAAATCACTGACTATTTTCACAATTGAATCACAAAACCGCCATAATTCACTTTGCATTATAAACAAAGGCTGCCGGCGCTGTATTTGGGCATAAAATCCGATCTCGCTGACATGAGAATACTTCAGCGGCGGATCTTAAAATTCTTTGGAAGAGCGGGGAACTGGAGCCTTACCGCCCTGTTGAAGCCGGCTTTGAAGATCTTGGAATCAAATTTCCTGGGAAAGTACTGCATGCGGTCCGTGGTGTGTGCGATGAACAGCATTTCCATTTCTTCAGGCTGTACTTTGCGGTTGTGGCACATCATATAGTTCGCTGTACCCGGGGCTTCATAGAAGAACCGGTAATTTGCGCCATAGGCATCGCCGAGACCCAGCAGATGCCCCATTTCATGGGCGCAGACCTGCTGGAAGGTGTACCGGTCTTTTTCCCTCTGCAGTGTAATATTGCCGGGGTAACAGGTACTCCAGTTCAGGTGGAGGGCTTCAAGCTGGAAGGAACGGAAGAAGCCCCAGTACCACCGCCAGGGCGGGCTGTTGACATGTGCAGGTATTATTGTGCCGTTGGACAGCCTTACCCTGAAAAATTGCTGGTTCGAATAGGATGTACGCGCAAGGGGGCTCCCGTAACGGATAAACTCAACGGTAACACGTACGGACGCCGGACGGGGTTTGACTTCACTTTCCGCCGGATCTTCGTTCTTTTCAATTATACGAAGACTCGCTTTGGCATGCGCCCTCTCATATCCATCATCGGCAAGCCAGGGAAAAGGGTAATTTCCGCCCCAGTTTGCCCGGATGCCCGCTTCGGCTATGTCTGCATGGGACAGATTCGTGCCCGGAAAATTTTCGAGCATATTTTTAGAATAGCGCACAAAAAAACGGATGCGGAGTTTGTTGCCTTCAATTATTAGCTGGGCAGGAACGCATGAAGGATCACGATATCGTATCGGATACCGCTGCTGAAGCGTATTCAGGGACTCCTCGTGCTCTTTTTCCGTTGAAAGAGTATCGCTCATTATATATTTCTCCGGTATTAATCCGAAATACAGTGCAAATTAAATAAGTCAGATTTAAAGTATATCATAGAAAAACGGCTGAATGCAGTATAATATCCATGTCGCCCCTCCATAAAAAAGATACCGACGGGGGGCGTCGGCATCTGTAAGGAGGGTGTTATGAAGTAAGGAGTATCTCTTCATCAGAGACAATTTCATATTAGCAGTCAATTGTTTCCGGCGAGTGCTAATCCGGTGAATAAAGTGTTAAGGAGGGTTGGCAGAATTGCGGCTAACCTTCTGGAGGAGAGAAAATGAGACTCGAAGGCAAGCTTTTTAAGGGGAATCTTATGGTCAGGGAGAGTGTGGTTACAAGGGATGACCCGGCGCTTTCATTTGTCCGGGAACTTGAACTTTCCCTGATTGATTTATGCCATGCGCTTGAGGCCCCTATACCCCTGTGGCTTTCAAAAAACACACATGAATTTGCGGCGTTCCGCCAGACGATTTTTTTCAGCGACCAATACACGGAGACGGTTCATTTTGACCGGTTCCAGATCCGCCTTATCTAATCTGACGTGATCCGTTATAATCCGATATAGTAAGCAGCAGCCGGTACTGACATATGGCACGAAGGAGATACGCATGACAGAATTTGACCTGGCCCGACAGGGCAATACACCCTACACCATGGATGACCTTCTCGGTGTTATCCGTCGGCTCCTTGCTCCTGACGGATGCCCGTGGGACAGAGTTCAGACGCATGAATCCCTGCGCAGGAATCTGATCGAGGAAGCATACGAGACGGTTGATGCGATTGATTCAGGAATCCCGTCCCGTGTTAAAGATGAGCTCGGTGATGTGCTTCTGCAGGTCGTTTTTCATGCGGCTATGGCAGAGCGGGACGGAGAATATACCTTTACGGATGTGGCGGACAATATTAGCAGGAAACTGATTTCCCGCCATACACATGTCTTCGGAACAGATGAGGCGGACTCACCCGACGCTGTTCTTTCTGTGTGGGATAAGAACAAAATGCTCGAGAAGGGGCACAAATCTTTTGCCCAGACGCTGGAGGATGTTCCCGCAGGCCTTCCGGCTCTCATGCGTGCGGACAAACTGCAGAGAAGAGCTGCCAAAGCCGGTTTTGACTGGCCTGATGCCAGTGGAGCACTTGATAAAATCTCAGAGGAGCTGAGCGAGATCGAAGAGGCGCTTGCTGAAAACGGCAGGCCGCTGTATGACAAGCTCCATGCTGAAAACGATCCGGCTGTTTTTGACCGGGTTGAATCCGAGATGGGGGACTTCCTTTTTGCAGCTGTGAATTATGCGCGCCTTCTCGGGATAGATCCTGAAGTCGCGCTGAACCGGTCCAACCAGAAGTTCGTTCGTCGTTTTTCGCAGGTTGAGACACTCGCGTCAGGATCGGGTAAAATATTAGAAGATATGACGCTCGAAGAGATGGACCTTCTGTGGGACGCTGTGAAGGCGATTGAAAAGAAAGAGGTTACGTAAGTATGAGGCTAGATAAATTTCTCAAAGTATCCCGTGTTGTTAAAAGAAGAACCGTTGCCAATGAGGTATGCTCAGCCGGACGTGTTTCCATCAACGGGCGCGCGGCCAAACCCGGAGCGGAAGTCAAGGTTGGTGATATTCTGGAGATTTCCTTCGGAAACGGACAGACTAAAATCCGGGTTCTCGGTATTTCTGAGACCGTTCGAAAAGAAAAGGCTTCTGAAATGTACGAGATTCTTTCCGGAACGGAAGTTGAATAGAAATAGTAATTGTCATTACAATTCGGCAATGGATTCCCGTGCGTCCGACAAGCGTTACCTGTGTGTTACACATACATTACATATCTTCGAAAACCGAACAAAACCGGCTTAATTCCGGCGGACAGGCCGGTCTGCCGATTGAAGCCCTGACCGGATACCGATACAATAATAAATAAGCACCAGTTAATAGTCATACGAATTATGCAGTATTGGAGTTTTCGATGAGCAAAAAGCAAAGTGAAAACAAAAAGGGCAGACACGGCAGAGGCGAAGGCGGTTCATCCGCGATGCGCATCATGGTCGTGCTTTTTTTCATAATCCTTTTTGCTATTGGAGCGTCGATGTTTATCAAGCAGAACACTGTCCTGACGCGGGTTAGTTCACGGTCTGAAGTCCTGGCCGAGAAAGAAGCCGCTGCCATTCAGGAGAATGAAGACGCTAAAGCCATGCAGAAGAAAGTCGGCACGGATGCGTTTATTGAAGAAATGGCAAGAAACCAGCTCGGGATGGTTAAGTCAGGCGAGACCATATTCGATACGGAGAAAAAATAAATCAGAATTCGTGGCGGGCCCGCATCGCCTTTGATAATGTTACGTCATCTGCAAATTCCAGATCTGAACCCATCGGAAGTCCCGAGGCAATACGTGTAACACGGATGCCGGAGGGCTTTAACAGTCTGGCGATATACATAGCTGTCGCCTCGCCTTCGGCTGTCTGGTTCGTTGCAATGATTACTTCGCGTACATCGCTGTCGCCCTGCAGGCGGGTAATAAGCTCCTTGAGCTTGATCTGATCAAGCCCGACGTTGTGCATAGGGGAATAGACCCCGTGCAGGACGTGGTAGAGGCCTTGGTAGTCGCGCATGCGTTCCATTGTGGCAACATCGCGCGGATTTTCGACGACACAGATGGTCGTGCGGTCACGATGGGAATCAGCGCATATGTCGCAGGGATCCTTATCCGTGAAATTCTGGCAGACGGAACAAAGACGCGTGGATTCCCGCGCGTCCGTAAGTGCGTGTGCCAGCCCCTCAACCTGTTCGGCCGGAAGTGACAGAATATGAAAAGCCAGACGCTGTGCTGACTTATGACCAATCCCCGGCAGCTTGCCAAGTTCGGAAATGAGCTTGGCAACCGAGGGTGAATACCTAGCCATTTATAATACTCCCGGTAATCAGAAAGGCATTTTAACGCCGCCCGTTACTTCATTCATCTTAGCTGCTGAGAATTCTTCGAGCTTCCTTGACGCCTCATTATATGCGGCAACAATCAAGTCCTGAAGCATTTCTACATCCTCGGGATCAACTGCCTTGGGATCGATAACAAGCGACTTCATTTCGTGATTGCCGTCAATTGTTACTTTAACGACTCCGCCGCCTGATGTAGCATCAATTGTCGATTGCTTAATTTCTTCCTGGACGCGCTCAACTTCACGCTGCATTTTTTGTGCCTGCTGAAGAAGCTGTCCCATATTACCACCGCCCATGCCCGGCATACCGCCGCGAAAACCACCCTTTGCCATAAAAAACCTCCTCATTTGTCATAAACTCCCTGTGGGAGCTTTGATAATATTTATAAATTCTCAAGTGTCTCAACCGGAATTCCCGTTGCTTCAGAAAATGCCAGCATCTGTGCAACCCAGTCGGGCTGTACGGAAGGTACCCCTGCAGGTGATTCCTTTGATTCTGCCTTGTCTGTGCGGCCGTCTTTTTGGGACTGCGTCTGTACCTCGACAGATGTAATCCCTGATATGACCGTGCAGATATCCTTACTGATTTTCTTATAATCCGCGCGCTGTGTCAAACTATTTGCGTAAGCCTGCATATGATCCGGAAAAACAATGTAAAAGACCTGGTCTTTCTCATATATAGCGGCTTGCTTAAGCTGAAGCGCATCTGCGAAGATTGTGTCTTCCCAATTGTGGAGCAGTGTAGCCCAAAGCTCTGATAAAGGCAGGCCTCTGCGGCTTCTGTTTGAATCCTGCGGCTGTGCGGTCACGGCTTGTTCCTGTTCTTCTGACGCCGGAATCCCCGGTTCGTCCGAGAAAGGAAGAGTTGCTGTGTCCGTTAGTGGCAGTTCCGGTTCGGCATTTGGCGCAAGTTCCGTTTTCAAATCGACATACTGTGACGGTTGTTCTTCTATTACAGGAGTTGATATATTAATCTGCGGTGATGCTTCGCTCACAGCCTCATAAGCAATTGTTTCATTAACAGGTTCTTCAAATGGAGGCGGCGGAAGTCCGTAGTCTTCCTCCGGCGGAGACTGAAGTCCGAGGTCTTCCTCGGGTGGCGGGAGAAGAGTTGCCTCCTGCGGGGTTAGCCGGAGTTGTCCCGGCATCGGTGAAGAGGACATGAAGATCTCTTCTATTAGAGGCGGAGGCATATATGCCCGGCTCTTAGGCGCCGGGGCAGGGACGGATTCAACGACAGGCGCCGCTGCCGCACGGGATTCAAATATGGGCGGCGAAACAGCGGGAGGTTCAGCAACAGGAGCTGGAACATGGGGCGTAACAATAGATTCCGCTGCTGCAGGCGCTGCCATAGAAGCAGGTACAGCTGCCGGAACCGGAGACTGCGGGGGGCGGGGCATTGGTCTGGCAGCTGCCGGCTGTGAAGCGCTTTTGCGGATAAAACCGGGATCTCCGGCACCAAAACTCAGAAGTGCTATTTCAAACGAAGTGCGCATATCCGGAGACCACTTAAGTTCTGACACCAGACCGGAAAGACGCGTAACTGCGTAAACAAGCGTCTCAGATGCCGTACGTCCTGCAAGTTCCTGCATCTGCCCCATAGATTCAGATGTTGCCTGGACAAGATTCTCGGGATCAGGGGTTACACGAATGACCATAAGGTCACGGAAATAATGCGCCAGGTCAAGTGTGAACCGGATCATATCGCGTCCGTCCATAACAAGCTGTTCAGTAAGCGCGATAATCGAAGGCGAGTCACCTGCGAGAATTGCATCCGCCATGGAATAGAGGAAGGCATCATCAACAACTCCGGTTATTCGCAGCACATCATCACGTGTAATTCTGCGGCTGACACCGGTACTTACCTGATCGAGTAAAGAAATGCCGTCTCGAAGTGCGCCGTCTGACAGGTTCGAGATGGTTACAAGGGCATCATGGTCGATAACTGTATTCTGTGCATCGGCAATATCCTGCAGGCGCGCCACCATGCTCTCAGTAGGAATACGGCGGAAATCATACCTCTGGCAGCGTGAAATAATAGTCGCGGGGATGCGGTGAGGCTCCGTGGTAGCCAGAATAAAAACGGCATGCGCCGGCGGTTCTTCAAGTGTTTTCAGGAGGGCGTTGAAAGCTCCGCCTGAAAGCATATGAACTTCATCTATGATATATACTTTGTATTTGGCGCGGGAAGGCATGAACATAACTTCATCACATACGCGGCGGATGTTGTCAACGCTGTTGTTGGACGCAGCGTCCATTTCAATGACGTCCATGAGTGTGTTATCGAGAATTCCGCGGCAGATCTCACACTCGTTACACGGATTGCCGTCACGCGGCGACAGACAGTTGATAGCCCGCGAAAAAATCTTGGCAATGGTGGTTTTGCCGGTTCCCCGGGTTCCGCAGAATAGATATGCGTGCCCGACCTGGCCGGAAATGACGGACTGGCGAAGTGCAGCAACAGCGTGTTTCTGCTCAACGATCTCGTCAAATGTTATAGGCCGAAACTGTCGATACAGTGCCACATGTCCCATAAACTTCGACTCCTCCTGAAAAGAAGCCTTCCCGCAATGGAAAGGCTAATGTATAAAAACGTCCCACCTGGACTACAGTTGGGGCAGGCTGCCCCGCGGCACATATGAGGGACCGCTTACTGCTGCTTCCTTCCGGACCTGACAGGGTTCACGGGTCACATCGCACGGGACCCACCGCCAACTGTAGACCAGATGGGACGTAATATAAAAATGTGAATCGATTATAACACATAAAAGACGAGTGTGCGAGACGAATTGATGTCAGGAATAACACCCGTGCAGATACTCATACACAAGTTCCCCGAGTTTTTTCTGAATATCCTTTGCAGCGGCCGCATCGGCTGCTTCGGCAGTAACACAAATAACAAAGGGTTCCTCGGCAAAAATAAGAGAGACGTCAGTCTCGGATCTGAAAAATGAATTACTGCCTGCTTTGTGGCAGACAAGGGCTTCGGAAGGGAGGCCTGCCGCAACGCCCCTTTCTGATTCCGTATGTGCAAGATCATTGAAAAGTGTCTGGTATGATTCAGGATATGCCAGGTACATCTGGTAGAAATATTCCATATATTTAGCGAGGTCCTGAGGGCTTGTACGGTTCATTCCTGACTGCTGAGTACCTGAATAATCCTCATATGTAGTATTTGTACGGAAATCAACGACATCGCTGATCAGCTTCATGCTGTCATTAATTGCATCGATTCCGCCAAGCTTTCGGATCAGCATCGCTGTTGCTGCATTATCTGAGATTGTTATGGACAAGTTGGAGAGTTCGCGGATGATATGCTGTGAACCAATGGCAGAATTTTGAATTGTGCCTGTTCCGCCGATTGCATCACCGGACTCGTAAGTCAATACATCTGAAAAAGAGAGGTTCCCGAGCCGGGCCTGCTCATAAAGCATGATATTTACCGGCAGGTTAACGGCACTCCCGATGACATAAGGGGACATGTCATTATATCCAAACTCTTCACCGTTTTTCAGGTTGATATAATAAAATCCGCATCTGACGCCTGTCTGCTCATCGATCAGGGCCTGGACGCTTTTTTGCAGTTCGTGAAATGCAGAATCCCGCACTTTGTGAGTTACCGTCTGCAGATACACGGTATCAGGGATAAATACATCTGCTTCGGGGATTGGTGTCGGTGCGGCAGAAGGCTGCGCAGCAGACGCATCAGTGACATCGGTACCCGCCGATGTCGGTTCACCGCCGGCACTGCTGTCCGGCTCAGTAAGTCCGGGATCCGTTTCGGCTGACGATTCAGCGGTTGTTTCGGAAGGGAGAGTCGTTTCTGTACCGGCTGTTGTTTCTTCGCCTGTGACACCTGCCGCCGATGCGTCAGTCCCTGATGATAGTGCTGTTGTTTCAGAGACGGAGGTTGGGAAAAGGATATCTGCCTCCTGCTTCATTGTTGATACACGGATGACAAGAATGGCACCGAGCAGCAGCAGAATAACAGAGCTCAGAATAATAATATGCCGGATCTGACGCTTTTTCTGTACGGTGCGCGCTTCGGATATGGAAAACGTTACGGGATTTTTCATGATGCTGTTTCAATCCTTTCGAGGGCCGGTCAGAAGAGTCCTTCGATGACGCCATCAGCATCAATATCGATGTCGACGGCAGCAGGGCGGGGCGGAAGGCCCGGCATTGTCATTATATTGCCGGTCAGTACGACCAGATACCCTGCTCCGGCAGAAAGCCACACGTCACGGACGGTAAGCGTAAAGCCTTTGGGACAGCCGAGGACTTTCTGATCATCAGAGAGAGAATATTGCGTCTTTGCGATGCAGATGGGAAGATTGCCGTAACCCGACTCTTCAAAGGCTCTGATTTTCTCGCGGGCTTCAGGCAGAATATCAACACAGTCTGCTCCGTAGATAGATTTGGCAATGGATTCGATCTTGGCCTGTGTCGAGTCAGTGAACTCATACATATAATGTGGCACGCATTTTTCATCGGGATTTTCGAGAACCGAAAGAACTTCACCGGCAAGCTCTTCGCCGCCGGCACCACCCTTTGCGAAAATCTCTGCGGGAGCGAACCGTACGCCCTTGGCCCGGCACAGCTGGCGGACCAATTCAAGTTCTTCTTCTGTATCCGTGTAAAAGCGATTGCTTGCTACAACACAGGGCACTCCGAATACCTGCATGTTCTCAATGTGCTTTTCAAGATTGGAAAACCCTGTCCTGACAGCCTCGAGATTCGGTATGGAGAGGTCCGGCTTGGCAATACCTGCGTTATGCTTGAGGGATCGGACGGTTGCAACGATAACGACTGCGCTTGGCCAGATTCCGGCTGTCCGGCACTTGATATCAAGGAATTTTTCGGCGCCCAGATCGGCTCCGAAGCCTGCCTCGGTAATAACGATATCTCCGAGTTTGAGTGCCATCCTGGTTGCTATAATGCTGTTGCAGCCATGTGATATATTGGCGAAAGGTCCGCCGTGAATCAGCACGGGTGTGTGTTCGATCGACTGCACCAGATTCGGGCATATGGCGTCTTTCAGAAGGACTGCCATGGCTCCCTGGGCATGCAGCTGGCCTGCAGTAACAAGATTGCCGTCGAGGTCATATGCTACCGTGATGCGTGCAAGACGCACCTTAAGATCTTCAACACCGGAAGCCAGGCAAAGGATTGCCATAACTTCGGAGGCAGCTGTTATCGTAAAGGCCTCGCTGCGCTCGACACCGTTGAAGCCGTCTCCGACACCGATCCGGACGTGACGCAGGGCGCGGTCGTTCATATCGAGACAGCGCTTCCAAAGAATACGGGCTTTGTCGATCCGAAGGGCGTTGCCCTGGTACAGGTGATTGTCAATTAAGGCAGCCAGCAGATTGTTGGCCGCTGTGACTGCGTGAAGGTCGCCGGTAAAATGAAGATTTATGTCATCCATCGGCAGAACCTGGGAATAACCGCCGCCGGCGGCTCCGCCCTTAACACCGAAAACAGGCCCGAGCGACGGCTCGCGGAGTGCGAGGATCGTTTTTTTACCGAGTCTGGTGAGCGCCTGGCCAAGGCCGATGCTCATGGTTGTCTTGCCTTCTCCTGCAGGTGTAGGATTCATTGCAGTGACCAGGATCAGTTTTCCGTCCGGAACATCCGCACGTTCAGCCAGCAGTGAAAGAGGGAGTTTTGCCTTAAAACGGCCATAATAGTCGAGGCCCTCCTCGGTTATCCCAAGTTTCTCCGCGATCTCTTTTATCGGCAGCATTTTGGCACTTCTTGCTATTTCAATATCACTTAGCATAGTTGATCGTACCTTCCCCTCTGAGAATCTTTTTCGTGCTGGCTTTCTGATGTGTTCGTTGCCTGTGCGGAGTTTTCCTGTAGGTTTGCCACAGAAAAACCACAATATTTGGCGTTATTTGAATACAATGACCACAATAGCTAGTGCTTCGCGTTGACAAATGACAATGAATTTGTTATAATTCTGTAACAGTAGCCGCTCATAAAACACTTTCAAATTCATAGTATAGGGCATGCGCGGACTACAGGCAAGTATCAGACTTATGACGGATGTGTTTGACAGGATTTCAAGTATTTGACCCGGTTTTTCATACGGCATAGGCTGGCAGGGTAACACCCTCAACCCATTAACAAGTACGGAGGTGCGGTACGTGATTGTCAAAACAGATTTAGATGCATGCAAGCGTGATCTTGAGAATTTTATAGGCAGGAAGATTCGTCTCACATCCAATGGCGGCAGAAAGCGCACAATTATTCATGAAGGCATTTTGGATCATTGTTATCCGAATGTATTTACAGTGCGATGCAGCAGAAGAGATTCAGAATCATACCAGGAAGTAATATCATACAGCTATGTTGATATTCTGACCAAAGTAGTTGAAGTCGCCGCGGTGTCTGCAGCAGCAGTCAGTGCCGGCTAAGACTTGTGATCAGCATATTCAGACGCAATAGAAACACATAAGGACCATCTGTACTTTTAGTACAGGTGGTTTTTTGCAAGGAGAATATCAGATGACTATTTATAAAGAGCGTATTGCGGCCTATGCAAAAATCAATTTATATCTGGGTGTCTGCGGGAAGAGGGAGGATGGATATCACCTCCTGACGACGCTGATGCAGTCTGTATCCCTTTGTGATTACGTTACGCTTGAGTGCTCCGATACAGCCGATGCCGATGGTCTAGTGCCCGGCATATCACTCATGACCAATGTCGAATATATTCCCTGCGATGCAAGAAATACGGCACATAAGGCTGCCAGGGCTTTTCTGAATATTCTTGGAAGACAGAATATATCCGTTAAAATTCATATACAGAAGGGAATTCCCGCACAGGCAGGCATGGCAGGCGGAAGCGCCGACGCTGCCGCAGTCCTGAACGCCCTTGCGCGCGTCTTTCCCGGCGCAGCCGGTAAGGGTGCACTCCTGTCCATGGCCGCGCGTATCGGCGCCGATGTACCCTTCTGCATGGACGGGGGGACGCAGCTGTGTGAGGGTATCGGTGACAGGCTGACACCAGTTATGCCTCTTGCGGGCCTGCCTCTGCTGTTTATCAAGCCCCGATGCAGTGTTTCGACGCCATGGGCATTTAACGCCTATGACAATCTGCCGGTCATTGAATCAAAAAATACGGACAGGGAAGATGCGATCAGTAAATTCCTGAATCCGCCTGCAGGAATGTCTCCCCTCGCGCGTGTCAGGGAGGCTGCCCCGTACCTTTACAATGACCTCGAGAGAGTCGCTGAGCGCGAATATCCGATACTGTCCGAATTAAGAAAGTTCTTGACGGACAACGGAGCTGTCGTATCGAGGATGAGCGGATCCGGCAGTACGGTATATGGTATTTTTCCCGACGAAATGACCCGTGACAAAGCAATGGAGAATGCAGATTTGTATCGCAGTTCCGGCTGCTTCGTTCAGGCGGGCGTCACAATATAAGACAAAAAAGGCAGAACACAGTTCTGCCTTTTTAATTATAAAGTTTTGATTTTAAGCTCCCAGGTAAGCTTTCTTAACAAGCTCATCCTGAAGCAGGTCGCTAGACTGTCCTGACATTACAACACGGCCGGTCTCAAGAACATAGGCGCGATTTGAAATTGAAAGCGCCATCTTCGCGTTCTGTTCAACCAGAAGTATCGTAACTCCGGTTTTATTGACTTCCTTGATGATTTCAAATATCTCTTTTACAAGAATCGGGGCCAGACCCATGGATGGCTCGTCAAGGAGCAGCATTTTCGGGCGGGACATAAGCGCGCGTCCGATAGCCAGCATCTGCTGTTCTCCTCCGGAAAGAGTGCCGCCCATCTGCTTTTTTCTCTCGCGGAGACGCGGGAAGCGGTCGTATACCGCACTTCTGTCTGCATCAAGATTTTCTTTTGTGTCTTTAACCGCATACGCGCCCATCTGCAGGTTCTCTTTAACAGTCAATCCGGAAAAAATGCGGCGTCCTTCCGGAACCTGCGCGAGGCCGAGCTTTAGGATGTTATGGGCTTCCGTGGTAAGCAGGTTATTGCCAAGGAAGGTGATTTCGCCGCTTCTGGGCTTGAGCAATCCGGAGATTGCCTGCAGCGTAGTCGTTTTCCCGGCTCCGTTGGCGCCGATCAGCGATACAATTTCACCCTCTTTTACTGAAAGGGAAATGTCCTTAATGGCGTGAATTCCGCCATAATATACATTCAGATCTTTGATTTCAAGCATATAGTAACCTCTAACTTCCCTTAAACGCCAAGATAGGCAGCAATAACTTTCGGATTGTTGACAATCTCGGTCGGCAATCCGGCAGCAATAATTTGCCCGTAATCCAGGACAATGATTCGCTCACAGATACCAAGGACAAGACTCATGTCATGCTCGATCAGCAGAATGGTGATCCCAAACTGTTTTCTGACAAGTGAAATTGTGTTCATCAGCTCATTGGTCTCGGTAGGGTTCATGCCGGCAGCCGGTTCATCGAGGAGCAGTACCCTGGGGTCTGTTGCCAGTGCCCGTGCAATTTCAAGCTTGCGCTGCTTTCCGTACGGAAGATTATCCGACAGAACATTTGCATAGCCCTCCAGCCCGAAAACCGCGAGGATGCTCCTGGCCTTTTCCCGGATCGCCTGTTCTTCGCGCCAGTAGCCCGGCAGACGGATCATTCCGCCCAGAAGCGAGTATCGCATCTGGAAATTGCAGGCAATCATGACGTTTTCCAGCACGGTAAGATCCTTAAACAGACGAATATTCTGAAAAGTCCTGGCAATTCCCATTTTTACAAGCTGATCAGGTCTTTTCCGGTGGATATTCTTTCCCTGTAGGGTAATAGTGCCCTCGGTTGGTTGATAAACACCGGTAAGAAGGTTGAAAACGGTTGTCTTGCCGGCTCCGTTTGGTCCGATTAATCCGACAAGTTCGCCTTCTTTTAAGTCAATGTCGAAATTGGAAACGGCTTTAAGCCCCCCGAAGGATATTCCAAGCTGATTCGTTTTAAGTACAGATTCCATATACATTAATCCTCCGTTTCCGATTGTTTTGATTTGCGCATTGAGGCAAAAGGCTTGCGTTTACCCTTAGCCACATCAATCCAATACGAAATAGCACGGGAAAGAGAGAATTCGTATCTTCCGAAAATCCCCGACGGTTTGAAAATCATGATGAGTATCAGGGCAATGGAATATACAAGCATGCGGTAATCTTCAAAATTACGCAGCAGTTCCGGAAGAATCGTAAGGATAATGGCTGCGACAATGGAACCTGTAAAGCTGCCAAGGCCGCCGAGTACGACGATGATAATGATCTCGACAGACTTCATGAAGTTGAAGTTCTTAGCGCCGAGGATACCGATGTAGTGGGCATAGACTCCGCCGGCTACGCCTGCGAAAAATGCAGCAACGGTAAATGCCATTGTCCGGTAATACGTGTTGTGAATACCTGCAGCCTCAGATGCAATGTCATCTTCCCTGATCGACAGGATGGCGCGTCCGTGACGGGAACGCATCATTGTCGTAAGAAGTCCGACTGAAACAATGCAGATGGCGCTTGCGATGGGCAGGGATGAAAATTTATCAATACTGCGAAGACCCTGTGCACCGCCTGTAAAATTAAGGTTTTCAATAAGGACACGGATGATTTCTCCGAATCCAAGTGTAATGATAGCCAGATAATCACCCTTCAGACGAAGTGCCGGAAGACCGATAATAAGACCGAAGACAGCAGCCAGGAGCCCGCCGAGTATAAGCCCGCCGAAAAATCCGAAATAAGCACCGACCCCTGTAAGATCAAGCCATTTGGTGAATAAAGCAGCCGTATATGCTCCGATTGACATAAAACCTGCATGTCCGAGGGCAATCTGCCCGAGACAGCCGGTCGTAAGATTCAGACTGACGGCCAGCATGATATTGATACAGACCAGGACGAGAATACCGCTGTAATACTTGTTAAGAGCCCCGGATTGACTTAAAGCTACCAATGTACCGTAAAGAAGAAGAACAGCGATCAGATTGATTGCATATGTCTTAAGAATACCTTTTGTCATTTCTGATCACCTACACTTTCTCTTTAATGTTCTTGCCGAGGATACCTGAAGGCTTCACCAGGAGAACAATAATCAGGATGCTGAAAACAACAGCGTCAGCCAGCTGAGAATTGATGTAAGCCTTTGTCAGGCTTTCCGCCACTCCCATGATAAGCCCCCCGATGATCGCACCGGGAATGATTCCGATACCTCCGAGGACGGCAGCAATGAAGGCCTTTAAGCCCAGCATTGATCCCATCATCGGCTCAACTATCGGATAAGAAGAGGAATAAAAAACCGAGCCGACAGCAGCAAGGCCCGACCCGATCGCAAAAGTCAAAGAAATCGTGCGGTTGACATTAATTCCCATCAGTTTTGCAGCGCCGAAATCTTCGGAAACGGCACGCATCGCACGGCCCATCTTCGAATTTTTAACGAAAAACTGGAGAGCAACCATAAGGCACAGAGAAACAACTATGGTCAGGAGTGTATTGAGACTGATCTGAATTCCGCCGAAAAGAATCGGCGCTGAAGAAAATATCTTCGGAACCGGCCTGGGATTCGGTGAGAAGATAAGCATGGCGAGGTTTTCAAGAAAAAGGCTTACGCCGATAGCCGTGATAATTGAACACAGCCGGGGGGCGTTTCGAAGAGGGCGATAAGCAACCGCTTCGATTAAGAACCCGAGAAGAGCACAAAAAAGAACACTTGCAATAATGCACAGCCAGACAGGGGCACCCATAGCCGCCATGAGCGGGATTGTTATGACTGCAACATATGAGCCGACCATGATGACGTCGCCGTGTGCGAAATTGATCAGCTTAACGATGCCATAGACCATGGTATAGCCTAACGCAACCAATGCGTATATGCTGCCTATTTGTAATCCGTTGATAAGTTGTTGTATAAAATCAACCATTTTTTTGTCCTCCAGAACAAGTAAATCATCCGGAGGCAGGCATGAAGTATATAACGTATGCCTGCGCTCCAGATGATTTCACCTGAACTATTTAATCATTTCTGATTTACTCAGGTGTAACCTTGTCAAAGAAATTGTATTCGCCGTCAACGATGCGGATGATGGTAACGCTCTTGACGGGATCGCCGGATCCGGCGTACTGGATTGTTCCGGTAACGCCTTCATACTTAATTCCGGCCAGTGCGGCAACGATTTTATCGGAATCAGTAGAATCTGCAGTTGTGATAGCCTGGGCCAGCATGTAAGCGGCGTCATAGCCAAGTGCTGCAAGGGCGTTCGGAGCTTCACCGAATTTAGCGGTGTAGTTCTTAACAAAAGTCGAAACTTTTTCGCTTGTATCCTGTACGGAATAGTGGTTGGAGAAATAAACGTCATTCAGAACACTGATGTTAGAAGCGTCTACTGCTGTGAGAACGCCGTCCCATCCGTCAGCACCGAGAATCGGAACCGTGATTCCTGCTTCTCTGGCCTGTGTTGCGATAAGAGCATCCTTGGCATAGTAATCAGGAATAAACAGAGCGTCGGGATTGCTTGAAGCAATCTTGGTGAGCTGTGCTTTGAAATCCTTATCATCTGCGCCGTAACCTTCATAATTGACAACTGTAAGTCCTAAGGATTCAGCCTGAGCCTGGAAAGAGGCGGCAAGACCCTGGGAATAGTCATCAGAAGTGTTGTACAGAACAGCAACTGTTTTTGCGCCAAGTGAATCAGCGGCGAAGGTAGCCATGGCTGCACCCTGGAAAGGATCGAGGAAGCAGACGCGGAAAATGTTATCGCCGGGCTTTGTTACGTCAGGATGTGAAGCAGTTGGTGTAAGCATGGGCAGTCCGTCTTCGGCAGCAAGTTCTGCTACGGCAATGGACGGTTTGCTTGTTACATCTCCGAGAAGTGCAACGATGTTTTCGCTTGTCAGACGGTTGTAAGCATTGATGGCTTCTGCGGAATCGCCTTTTTCGTCAAGAACTTTGTATTCAATCTGCTTTCCGAGAACTCCGCCGGCAGCGTTGATCTCATCAAAAGCCATTGAAGCTGCATTCTTAACAGCGTTGCCGTAAACAGCAATGTCGCCGGTAAGGGGAGCCAGTCCGCCGATAAGGATGTTGCCGCTTTCTTTTTTTGCGCAGCCCGCAACAGCAGAAAGGGATGACAGCATGAACACGGCAGCCAAAAGTAGTGATAATCTCTTCTTCATAATTTACCTCCACTATGTTATTGTATTCTTCCGGTTATGTCGTATCTTAATGATGCGTCTTTCCCGTCCGGAAAAAGGAAAAGACGAAAATAATTATACCAGTACGTTCATAACAAATCTATAATGAATCCAGACAAAAATGAAAGTGCAGACGACTAAAATTGCATTTTACACGAATTCAAGCATAAAGCTAATCGTTTTTCGATGCAGGCGAACTCGGTGTTGACAGATTGCAAGATTCGCCTGTATAATTCTATCGCTATTCATGTCACCATGGACGAGTGACATGTGAGTGCTAAGAGTCCGTAATTAATGGAGGTTAACCCATATGAAGATGACATATCAGCCCAAAAAACGCCACAGAGCCATGGAGCATGGTTTCAGAAAAAGAATGAAGACAGCAACCGGCAGAGATGTACTTAGAAGAAGAAGATTAAAGGGAAGAAAGAGTCTTACAGCGTAAGGACCACCCTTGTGGTCCTTCTTTTTACCCATGATTTTCTGTCGGCCTTTGCATGTGCAGAGCGATTTTGCTTTTCTCTTTTAAATAAGAGGGGGAGTTGTGACAGCCTTTGAAAACAACGGAACCGCTTCGATTCAATTATGAGTTTACGCGCGTGTACAAGCGCGGCGTGTATACTTCCGGCCGGTGCCTTGTTTTGCATGCATTTCCAAGGACAGCAAAAGTCAGAAGAGGACGCAGCTCTGTCCCCGCCGGCATAAACCGCCTCGGGGTTACCGGCAGCCGCAAAATTCGGGGCGCAGTTAAGCGCAACCGGGTTAAGCGACTGCTTAGGGAAAGTTACCGGCTGCTTGAGCCCGAGCTTAAGACAGGATACGACCTTATACTGATGATGAAGGATTTGGACAAACTCCCGGATTTTTTGCAGGTACAAAAGGAAATGAGAAGTCTTTTTAAGCGTGCGGGGTTAATAAAAGCAGGTGATCTGACGTGATTGGACGTTTTTTAATCTGGATTATTCGCGGATACCGGAAATTTATTTCTCCTATGCTGCCTCCGTCCTGCAAGTATATTCCTACCTGCTCGCAATATGCGATGGATGCAGTCGCCAAATACGGACCCTTCAGGGGATCGCTTATGGCGGCATGGCGCATTCTTCGCTGCAACCCCTTCAGCAAGGGCGGATATGACCCGGTCAAATGAACGCGGCATATCAAAATCCGAGCCTAAATCCGAGCCTAAATATGATATACTGCTATCAGCTATTTTCAGACGTATGTCTGCCCGATGAAGGAGTAACGAATGGATCTTTTTACTGCTCTCCCGATTGTGAGTCTCGCATTCAACCCGCTTGAACCGCTCAACAATCTTTTTGGATGGATGACCCGCGTTTTTTATGAGTTCTTCGGAAGCTATGGTATTGCAATTATCGTATTGACGTTCGTAATCAGAGGAATTCTTATTCCCCTTAACGTGCGCTCACAGAGATCAATGATCAAGCAGCAGGCGCTTTCGTCTCAGCAGGCTGAGATCAAACGTAAGTATCCGGATGATAAACAGAAGCAGAACGAAGAGATGTCAAAGCTTTTGAGTCAGAACGGAGCCCAGTCTTTCGGCGGATGCATACTGCCGTTTATCCAGCTGATATTTATCTGGCCGATTTTTTATGTTGTACGTTCGCCTCTTCTTTATCTGACGAGGGTGTCTTCCGAGAACCTCACCAAGATCGGCACATTCCTGTCTGAAAAAGGCTTGCTTTCCAAGACGGAATTGTCAGGAATTGCCCAGAATAACATACCGATCATCCGTGAATTTCAAAACGCTCCGGCTCTTCTTCAGGAAGCTGTCAGCAAGGGCTTCATCAAAATGGGGCAGATCATTGATATGAACTTCATGGGAATCGATCTTTCACTGACTCCCCAATGGAGACCTGATGTACTTTTCGGTGCTGATCGCGCCAAATATATCCCCCTGCTTCTTATCCCGATCCTCGTACTTTTAACAACGCTGATACAGATGCGCATTACCAATATCCTCAAGCCGAATTATAAGGCTGACAAGGATGCCAAAGAACGTGCAAAGCTGAACCCGGCTCGTAAGGACCAGGTACCGGAGAACAGCATGGAAAGCACAATGAAGATGATGAACTGGATGATGCCGGTTATCATGCTTGTTACTACATTCACGTTCCCGTCCGCCATGGGCTTTTACTGGCTCGTCGGCAACATAATGGCAATTCTTCAGCAGATTATCATATTCCTTCTGTTTACGAAGCCGCTTGAAGAAAAGAAGGCTGAAATGGCTATTCTTAAAGCACATGCATTCTCAAAAGCAGCACAGGTTTCTGAGGTCGAGTCTGCGGTGACTGAACCTGAAAAGAAGCATGGTTATTCAAAAAGCTCTGCCAAATACGGCAAGAAATCAAATCAGAGCGGTAAACGCTGAACAGCGTTTCAAATATAGGGAGGCGTATATATGGAAAAGTCAGTTACGAAGACTGCTAAGACGGTAGAAGAGGCCATTGCCCTTGCAATTGAGGAGCTTGGAATATCTGAAGATGATGCAGTAGTAGAGATCATTGACGAAGGTGCCGCCGGTGGATTTTTGGGAATCGGCAAAAAAATGGCAACAGTTAAGGTAACCGGTGCGGCAGAAGAAGAGGAAGAAGCTGAGTCTGTTTATTATGGCGACGACGAGACCTTTGAAGGCGATGCCGTAAGTGAAGCGGAAGATCAGGCTGTATCCTTTGTAGCAGAGATCCTGTCCGGTATCGGCATCCACGGCAAGCTTGATTCATATCGTGAAGGCGAGACTATTTTTATCCGTGTTACAGGTCAGGACTGCGGAGCAGCCATCGGCCGCCACGGTGAAACCCTTGATGCAATTTCTTACCTGACATCACTGGTTGCCAACAAATACAGCGAGGACCATATCAGGGTATCCCTTGATATCGGCGGTTATAAGAAGCGCCGCGAGGCCATGCTTATTACCATGGCACAGAAGGCCGCATCCCGCGCAGCCCGTTCAGGGCGCCCCGTTGCTCTCGAAGCAATGAATCCTGCCGAGAGACGCATTGTTCACTCTACACTGCAGACCTTCTCCGGTATCACCACGCACAGTGAAGGAGAAGAACCGGATCGTAAGGTTATCGTTGTTCCGATCCGCGCAGCAGGTTCTGCAAATCAGGCTGAACCGATGGATGCCCCGGAAACTTTTGGGTCTGAGGAGTAATTAAAGTGTCTTCTGATCGTCCATACTGCGCCTGTGCAACACCTCCCGGAGTCAGCGGCCTAGCTGTTATACGCATGGCCGGATCCGGATCGGCTGAAGTGACCGATCGTGTATTTCACATCGCCCGAAGTGCGGATGATGCCGTATCTGTTAAGGATATGCGCGGTTACACTGCTGCTTTCGGAACGATTTATGATCCTGCTGACGGACATGTAATTGACGAGGTCATTTGTACCCGATTTACAGCCCCGCATTCATATACGGGTGAAGATTGTGTTGAAATCTCCTGCCACGGCGGCTCCGCCGTACGACAGGAGATTCTTCGCGTTTTGCTGGAAAACGGTGCAAGGGGGGCGGATGCAGGTGAATTCACGAGAGCCGCATTTCTGGCCGGCAAGATTGATCTGTCGCAGGCAGAGGCTGTCATGGATGTTATTGCAGCTGATTCAAAGCTAGCCCTTGCTGCCGCCGAACGGCAGCTTGCGGGAGCGCTCAAGCAGAGTGTAAGAATGATTTCAGAAGCCTTATACCGCAGTTTTGCAGCTCTCGAAATGATCGTTGAGTTTCCCGAACATGATGATACACCTGAAAATACTTCTGCCATTTCAGCGGCATTATCCGAACAGCTGCGCAGGCTGAACGAACTTGCCGCATCCTTTTCACAGGGCAGGATACTTCGTGAAGGAATGACGGTTGTATTGTGCGGTGTGCCGAACAGCGGCAAATCGTCCCTGCTGAACCGTATGTCCGGATACGATCGTGCGATCGTGACCGCACAGCCCGGAACAACAAGGGACACACTGGAAGTTTTTTCTTCAATTGAAGGGATTCCGGTTCGTCTGATAGATACGGCAGGTCTTCGTGAGACATATGATGAGGTTGAGAAGCTCGGTGTATCAAGGGCATATGCAGCTGTAAAGGAAGCAGACCTGCTTCTGTGGCTTTGCTCTCCTGACGGAAACGACCTTGAGGAAGGCAGCGAGCTTTATGGTGCCCTTTCCGATCCCCGTTCACAAAGTGATATCGGAATCCTTGTAAGCAAGGCAGATCTGATGGATGAAGAGCAGGCAGCCATATTTACAGTAAAGATTAAAGACCGCATCAATCAGTGGGGATTCTCATCAAAAATCCGGTTTTATCACATTTTTTCATCTGAGACCGGGGAGGGTATCGAAATCCTCGGGAATGAGGTCAGACGCCTTTACGAAGAAAAAGGCCAGGGTCAGATGTCGCAGGTCCTTTTAACAAACGGACGTCATTATGACAAAGTTAAAGCCGCTTCCGAGACTCTTTTTGAAACGATGGCACTTCTCGAGCGCGGACAATCAGCAGATCTGGCCTGTTCACTTTTGCGCAGTACGATGGATGCACTCGGTGAGATAACAGGCGATTCGGTTAATGAAGAATTAGTTCACACAATCTTTTCTCGGTTCTGTATCGGTAAATAACCATAAGAATACACAGACAGCGTCAAAGATTGTGTGCGGAAATAGAGGATACCAGATGACGGCAATTTCAGAAGCTCTTCAGAGGAACTATGCTTACCGTGCAGGTAACTATGATGTGATTGTAGTAGGTGCCGGTCATGCGGGCTGCGAGGCGGCGCTTGCCGCTGCAAGACAGGGACTGTCCACCATCCTTTTCACACTGAATCTTGACTCGCTGGCAAACCTTCCCTGCAATCCAAGCATAGGGGGAACTGCAAAGGGCCAGCTTGTACGCGAAATAGATGCTCTCGGCGGACAGATGGGCAAGACGGCTGATTTGACGGCGATTCAGATGAGGATGCTGAACCGTTCAANNACTGCCGTATTTTCGCCTCGCGCCCAGATCGACCGCAGAAAATACAGCCAGATGATGAAGTCAATCCTGGAAAAAGAGGAGAATCTTTTAATCAGGCAGTCCGAGATCACTGAGCTTCTCTGGGAGACGGATGAAGATGGAAGGCTTTCCATATGCGGTGCCGTGACACGCACAGGAGCTGTTTATGAGTCTTCCGCTGTTGTCGTGTGCTCCGGCACATATATGGAGTCAAGAATCATCATGGGCGAAGTGGTCTATGAGAGCGGGCCTGACGGGCTTTTTCCCTCGCACGGGCTTTCAAAAAGCCTTGCAGATGCCGGGATCCCGGTCCAGCGCTTTAAAACGGGTACACCTGTAAGGCTTAATGCCCGCCATGTTGATTTTTCGAAAATGGAACGTCAGGACGGGGAGACGGATATACCTCCTTTTTCCTTTGAACATGAGATGGCAGGAATGCGGCTGTCCGACAGCCAGCTGCCGTGCTGGACCGTCTGGACAACGCCGGAGACCCGCAGGATCATTATCGAAAACATGGATCGTTCGCCTCTTTTCAGCGGTGTAATCGAGGGGACCGGCCCGCGTTACTGTCCTTCCATCGAAGACAAATTTGTCAAATTTAAAGACAAGGACAGGCATCAGGCTTTCGTTGAACCCATGGGCGACGATACGTGTGAAATGTATCTTCAGGGTATGAGCACAAGCCTGCCGGAAGAGATTCAGGTGCAGATTGTCCGTTCGATGCCCGGTATGGAAAAGGCGCACATCCAGCGCTCTGCATACGCGATCGAATATGACTGCATTGATCCGACTTCACTTTTCCCGTCGCTTGAATCCAGATATATCTCCGGATTATTTACAGCCGGCCAGATCAACGGGTCATCCGGCTATGAGGAGGCGGCGGCTCAGGGGCTGATCGCGGGAATCAATGCCGCCCGCTATGTCCTTGGCAAATCACCGCTGGTTCTTGACCGCTCCGAAGCATATATCGGAGTCCTGATCGATGATCTGGTAACGAAAGGAACTACTGAACCTTACCGAATGATGACATCGAGAGCCGAGTACAGACTCTTCCTGCGTCAGGACAATGCAGACGAGCGCCTGACCGGATACGGGCATCAGTACGGACTTATATCGGAAGAGAGATACGCCCTTTTTCTAAAGAAAAAGCAGGCGATCGCCATGGAAGAACAGCGCCTTCGCTCGACTTACCTGCCGCCGTCACCCAAGCTGACCAACCTGCTGACGGACTTGAAAAGCACGCCGCCCAACTCGGGAATATCATTGGCTGAATTACTCAGGCGTCCTGAAATTCATTACGCGGATCTGGTTTCCATAGACGAAAATCGTACTGATTTGCCCGGGAGCGTGACTTTTGTCGTTGAAGTCAACATCAAATATGAAGGATATATCAGGCTGGAAAAAGACCGGATTAATAAATTTAAGGCACTGGAGCATCGCTCACTGCCGCAGGATATGAATTACGACGATATCACAGGCCTTCGCCTGGAGGCACGGCAGAAGCTGGCCCGGTTTCATCCCGTATCAATTGGCCAGGCATCCAGAATTTCCGGCGTCTCTCCCGCTGATATTGCGGTGCTTCTTGTTTACGTAGACGCACGCAGAAGGAGGGAGGGCAGCTTATGATGGAAGACAAACGAATCAGTCCGGATTATAAAAAGAAATCCGTCGTTTCTGTAGCAGCCAAGGCGGAATCAGCAGATAAAGCTGTTATGAAGTCCAAATCTGCCTCCGGTAAAAAAAACGCAGACAAGACTGCGGAGAAATCCAAACCTGCAAAGAAAACGAGACCTGCCGTAAGACCTGCACCTTCGGAGAAAATCGCACCTTCGGAGAAAATCAAAACCATACAAAAACTCAAGCCTGACGAAAAAAACAAACCTGCAGACAGCACCGCAGAAAATTCATCTGAAAATACGGCTGCTGAACCTCGCGAAGAGCTTAATCCCATTCTCGAATCCGGGGCAAAGGAAATCAGTGTCCCTCTTTCCGCGGAGAGTATCCGTGCATTTTCTGAATACGCGCGCCTCCTCAAGGAGTGGAATGAGAAAATGAATCTGACCAACATAACGGATGACAAGGGCATTGCCATAAGGCATTTCGTCGATTCCCTTACCCTGGTGTCGCACCTTGAGGATGAAACCGTCAGGAAAGGCACCAAGCATCTTTCCCTGATCGATGTCGGTACGGGAGCCGGTTTTCCGGGGATCCCACTCAAGGTTGCCATGCCTTCCCTCGAGGTTACCCTTCTGGATTCACTTCGCAAAAGAGTAGGGTTTCTTGATGCAGTCTGCACGGCACTTGATTTGAAAGGCATTACAACTGTCCATTCGCGTGCCGAAGATGCAGGTCTTTCAAAGCAATACCGCGAAAAGTACGACGTTGCGACGGCACGTGCTGTTGCCTCACTGCCTGTCTTGTGCGAATACTGTCTTCCTTTTGTCAAAATCGGAGGGATTTTCCTTGCCATGAAAGGACATGTGGAAGAAGAAGCAGAATTAGCCAAAAAGGCAATTGTTATGCTCGGCGGTACCCTCGAGACACTTCATCACTTCACATTGCCGGGCACAGATATGAAGCGCTCGATCATTGTTATCCGCAAAGTTCGTGCAACCCCGGCGAAGTATCCGCGCCAGGCCGGCAAACCGGAAAAGGAGCCGCTGATATGACAGCATTAAGTCTTGCCGTTCAAATGGCCATTCTCATGTTTATCGGTTTTATCGCGCGGAAAAAGCGTATTGTCGAAGAGAAGTTCTCCGCATCACTGGCGTCTTTTATCTTTAATTTTGTGTTTCCGTGTGTTGTTATCAACGCAATGCAGATCAAGTACGAGCCTTCACAAGTCCTTAATTCCGGTTTGCTGATCGGGGTGAGCCTTTTCACCATGGCACTGATGCTAGGTCTCGGACTGCTTGTAAACATGTTTGTGCGCAAGAAGGATGATATGTCACGCATTCTCCTTGTGACGCTTATGTTTACGAATTTTACTTATATGGCGTTTCCTATAATGGAGTCGCTTTACGGGGAGAGGGGAAGCTTCTATATTGCGATATATACAATTCCCGTCCGTGTCCTTTTCTATGTCGCGACCCCCCTGATTTTTACTGTCGGTAAAAACAGCGCCGTCAGGTTAAGTGCCAGGCAGATTGGAAGAGATGCCCTGAGAGCAATCCTTTCACCGCCGGTGCTTGCAGTCCCCGTCGGGCTGGTGATCTATTTATTCGGAATTACGCTTCCCGGCCCGATAGATGCGGTTGTTGCATCCCTTGCAAAAGTTGCCACACCGATGGGGATGGTGCTTTGCGGAGTTACCCTCGCTGCCATTCCGCTTTCCAGGATCTGGAAAGAGCAGCGGATTATAATTATTGCCATACTTCGCCTGATAGCAGCGCCGGCCATAGCGATAGGCATCCGTTATATTCTTTCCGGATTTGTCCATATCGATCCGCTTGTTGCCAAGGTCTCCATTCTCTACTGTGCCCTTCCTGCCGCAGCAACAACAACAGTAATGGCGATCAAATCCCAGAGCGATGCAACGCGCGCGGCGCAATGTGTGTTTGTCACTACCATTTTTTCGGTACTTACCCTTCCTGCCTGGTCGTACCTTTTAGAAATTCTCGTCCGTTAGGCTATCAGCTTTCAAATAGACAGGAAAAAAGCGGGGCAGCCCGCTTTTTTCGTATCTTTAATAAAAATTGGCGGATTAGTTAAGCTGAAGAAGCCCGGCGGCCTAGTTCTGATAAAGCGACAGGGTACCTGTGAGCTTAAACGTGTCGAGGTTGTAGGCAAGTACTTCGGTATAGCCGATCAGGTAGATTGTATCGTCGATATAGATTCCCCTGCACATGCCGTAATTCAGAATGGAATCAATGTCTTTGAAGAGGTATTCATGTGCAAGCTTCCCGTTATCGTCGACATGAAGGAGAAGGTACCCGTTGACATAGTCTGTTCCGTAGTCGCCTGACGGCATATCGAAGCTTACCGGAAGTCCGATGAGGCCGCGCTGCTGATTCAGAAGCAGTGCCTTGGGGTTATACTGGACTTCTGAATACCCGTATGACTGCCCATAGACCATGGATGATTCGAGCACCGGATCAGTGGGGTCTGTCACATCGAAGACGGCTATTTTAAGACCGGCAGGAATGACGCTGCCGCCGTTTGTGTAGGTTGCATTTCCAATGGCCAGAACTTTGTTGTCATTGAGCATGTGCAGATAATTGCTGTATCCGGGAATTTTGAGCTTGCCGAGGACTGTCAGATTGGCCGGATCGGATGCGTCAATGACAAAAAACGGATCAACCTGCCTGAAAGTGACCAGATAGATACGGTCCCCTGCAAAACGCGCTGAATAGATCTGTTCCCCTGGCGCGAGCCCCGTGAGGCCTGAGATAAGATCAAGGTTCTCATCAAGCACAAATACGTTGTTGGAGGTATTGGCGGTCCAGCTGCCCGATGTTGTGGCAATCCTGAGATTTCCCTGATATTCGTCCATTGAATATTGATTCAGAAGTGTGCCGTTGACGCTTCCCGAAGCTTTTGCCTCGAGAGTGCCGTCTGTGATGCCAAAAGCCAGGATCTTGGTCTTATAGACATCGTTCTCTGCCGATGCGGTCATATTGCCGTCAGATTCTGCCGCAAAGAAATCCTGATATGTGCGGTATATTGTTTCGTCCCAGATTGTTGCCGCAATGTAAAGCGTATCGGTACTTGCATAAACAACCGTTCCCTGGCCGACAACGGCCTGTGTTTTTGCGGCCGTCTCCACATGGCGGCTGTCTACAGCGGAAACCACCGTGAAAGTATTGGCAAAATCAGGGTTTACAATGTATATGTCAGGTGCGGGAATTGTGACCCAGTTGTCGTCTCCGTCACTTGTCGAGGGCATGATGTCCTCTGCTTTCATTACTCCGTCGTACCAGAGCCCCTGTGAGGTCACAAGGTACACGGTATCGTCAATCCTTCTTGACGACACATAGCTGCCCTCCTGGAAAAACGTGCGGATCTCTTTGGGGGCGTACGGATTTGAAACATCGTATGTCTGCAGTTTTGTGTAGGATGACATCGGATACATACCGTAATACTGATCTGCGGATATTCCGCCTTCCGTAATAACGGGAGGCTCTGCAGGAACGTCAGGGTAGGCAATATCCGGTGATGAATAATAGGCGTAGCTGATTACGGAAAGCGTATTCGAAGTGCTGTCGTAAAAAAGATCAAGGTAATTTGCATAATCGTTCGTCAGTGAAAAATTATCGCTGATGACAGCAGCTACTTTCATGTTCTGCGGGTCCCGTACATCAAGGACATACAGGGATGCATTTAAAATGCAGTAGATGAACTCCCCGTCATTTTTGATGATATCGGCTTCGTCGACACCTTCAACCTGGACGTTGGTCTGCGAGAAATCAGAAGTACCGGGATTAGAGGCCGTGTCCTTTGCAATTGTTTCTCCGGCGGCCTGAGTCCCGTCCGTCGCTGTATCGGGAAGCCCGAATTCCGGCATGATCTCACCGCTGAACCCATAACCGTTGTTGGCGTTCGCCCAGCTTTTTTCGAGGATCGTAAGAATCGACTCATAATCGGCAAAACTGTAAATACCTGCATCATTGAAATCGTTTTTTGTTCCATGGTTTTGTTCCGACGGATCTGTGATTTCGGGATTTGAGCTGTTCACAGGTTCTGTATCGGTGCCTGCTGATTCTGATGATGAGTCTGAAGTACCGGGAACCAGCCCGTCTGCTTTTTCACCGTCGGAGAAGGCAGGACTCTGTGTTTCCTTTTGCTGGCCGCCACCGGTAGACAGGCGGTCGGAAAAATCAAAACCTGTCCTCATGGCTATGAAGATACCTGCAGCTGTCAGTACGATCAGCGAGCAGACGGCTGCTGCCGCTATACGGATGTATCGGTTTCTCCTGGCATACGAAGGAAGCGGCCGGGAAGCCCGGCTGGTTTTTTCTGCTGCTAATTTTCTGGTGCGCGACAGCAGGTCCTCGTCTGCCTTGATCTGGCTGAGTTCTTTTTTGAAATTATCACGGAACATTAGGGCATCTCCTCTCCATCCATAAAGGAAGAAAGCTTTTTTCTGGCGCGGAATATTCGGCTGCGCACAGTGCTTTCGGTGATTGACAGCTGTTTTGCAATTTCTTCATTACCCATATCGAAATAGAAACGAAGCAGAATGACGTCTTTATAACGGGCGGGAAGAGCCTGGACTGCTTTGAGAAGCGGGAACTCATTGTCGAGCCTTGATACAATCGCATCTTCGATTCCATCGCCCCCAGCGCTTTTCCTGCGGCTTTCAGAACCGTTTTCGGACTGTTTCTTGTCAATCCGATCCTCAAACGAGACCACACGCGTCAGCCAGTAAGACCGCAGATAGTCACGGCAAACATTTCTTGCAATGGCTAAAAGCCAAAACCGGACCGGCGTATCACCGCGAAATGATCCCGCCCTGCTGCTGACCTTTACAAATACATCCTGGAAAGCATCCTCGGCCAGTGAACGTTTTCCAAGGTATACGGAACACACCCTCAGGATGTCATCGGCATACAGTATAAAAAGCTGCTCGATATCCAAAGGCTGCGGCGTCTCCTGCTGTTTGGGTCCCTGCGCGGTATGATCTGCTGTTTGCATCTTTTCCACCCCTCTACTTATAAGACGATCGAGACAGCCGTTTTGTTGCACAATTATGAAGCGAAAACGAAAAAATTTAAAAATATTAATACTTCAGCATAAATATAGCAGATGTGGGTGCTGAAAAACGTTCCGGCTCAGGAATTGTTGTTTTTCGGATATAACACTTAGTGACAATAGAAAAAGAATATATAAGTATTATTCGCGTACATGCGCGCGCGTGCAAGGTCTGGTATAATACTTCTGTATGTTTTTCTCACAAGACAAGAGGAGGAAAGAAAAATGGCTGATTCAACGGGTCCCGTAGATCGCACAAGCAGCGAAGTAAAGGACCTTCGTAAGCAACAGGAAGCACAGGTAGATTTGGTTTTCCGTTCTAAGCAGAACACGATTATTCCTGTAGACCTTGAGCAGGAGATGAAGAAGTCCTTCATCGATTATGCGATGAGCGTTATATCGGATCGTGCTTTGCCGGACATCCGCGATGGTCTTAAGCCTGTTCACAGGCGTATTTTATACTCCATGTACACACAGGGATTTACACCTGAAAAGTCGTACCGTAAGTGCGCAACCACAGTCGGAGACGTGCTCGGCCGCTTTCACCCGCATGGTGATGCGTCCGTATACGATGCACTTGTCCGGCTCGCCCAGGACTTCTCCATGCGCCATACACTCGTCGACGGTCACGGTAACTTCGGCTCGATGGACGGAGATCCGCCGGCTGCTTACCGTTATACGGAAGCAAGGCTTGCCAGGGTAGCGATGGAAATGATGAGCGATATCAACAAGAATACGGTTGATTTCCGCCCGAACTTCGACGAGCACGAGATGGAGCCGATTACGCTTCCCTCCCGTTTTCCCAACCTGCTGGTCAACGGATCCGTCGGTATTGCCGTCGGTATGGCCACCAGTATTCCGCCTCATAACATGGGTGAAGTTATTGACGGTGTTGTTATGCTTCTGGATAATCCTGAAGCAGATGTCGAAGAGCTCATGACGGTAATCAAGGGGCCTGACTTCCCGACCGGAGGCGCGATCCTCGGACAGAGAGGCATCAAAGATGCATACCGTACAGGCCGCGGCCGGATCGTTGTCCGTGCTCACACGGACATAGAGCCTATGAGGAATAACCGTCAGCGCATCGTTGTACATGATCTTCCCTATATGGTCAATAAAGCCCGCCTGATTGAACGTATTGCGGATCTGGTCAAAGAAAAGAAGATTGACGGCATTTCTGATGTCCGTGATGAATCCGACCGTACCGCAGCTGTCCGCATCGTCATTGAGCTCAAAAAAGATGCCAATGCCAATGTTGTTCTGAATCAGCTGTATAAGCACTCGCCTATACAGGATGCGTTCAATGCCAACATGCTTGCGCTGGTCCCGGATGAGCAGGGTCGGCTTGAGCCAAAGACAATTACATTGATGGACGCGCTTGTCTACTATATCCGCCACCAGGAGGATGTTGTCCGCCGCCGCACGACCTTTGACCTAGAAAAGGCAGAAGCGAGAAAACATATTGTTGAAGGCCTTCTCAAGGCGATCGATCATATCGATGAAGTCATTGCCATCATCCGATCCTCCAGGACGGAAGAACAGGCGAAGCAGCGTCTTTGTGAGCGGTTCGACTTTACCGAAAAGCAGGCACAGCATATCGTTGATATGCGTCTCGGCCGTCTTACAGGCCTCGAACGCGAAAAACTCGAGGGCGAGTACAGAGACCTTGAAGCGAAGATAGAGTATTTCCGCAGTATCCTTGGTGATGAAATTCTTCTGCATCAGGTCATTAAAGCTGAAATCCTTGCCGTAAAGAATAAATATGCCACGGAGCGCAAAACCGCCATCGAGGCAGGCGAAGATGATGATATTGACGATGAGTCCCTGATCCGTGAGGAGGATGTCATCATAACTCTCACGCACTTCGGCTATGTCAAGCGCCTTCCTGTTGATACCTATAAGAGTCAGCACCGCGGAGGACGAGGCATATCAGGCCTTGCCACACGTGAGGAGGACTTTGTCGAGAACATAATCACGACCTCGACGCATGCAGTTCTTCTTTGCTTCACCAACCGCGGACGTGTATTCCGGCTTAAAGGCTACCAGGTCCCGGAGGCAAGCCGCCAGGCTAAGGGTACGGCGATTGTCAATCTGCTTCAGCTGGACGGCGGAGAGAAGATACAGACTGTAATTCCGATCCGCAGCTTTGATGATATCGGATATCTTATGATGTCAACACGCAAGGGTATCGTTAAGAAGACGGAACTAATTGATTATTCCCGTATCAATAAGAACGGACTGATCGCTGTTAACTTGAGGGATGATGACGAGCTTGTCGGTGTCCGCCTGACCGACGGACAGCAGGAAATTGTCCTGGTAACCAGAAAAGGAATGTCCATCCGCTTCGGAGAAGAAGATGTCAGGGATACAGGGCGCAATACCATGGGTGTCCGCGGCATCACCCTTTCCGGTGATGATGAAGTCATCGGCATGGCTCCGATTGTTGAAGGTGAGAATCTTCTTGTCGTTTCCGAAAAGGGCTTTGGCAAACGTACGGAGATGGAAGAATACCGTACACAGACGCGCGGCGGTAAAGGTCTGATAACATACCGTATTGCTGAAAAGACCGGACCGCTCGTCAGAATAGCACTGGTTGATGACGATAAGGATGTACTTCTCATCAGTGATTCCGGAATTGTCATCCGGCTTGCTGCAGCTGAGATTCCCGTTCTCTCGCGGGTAACACAGGGTGTTACTCTGATGCGTACCAAAGTCGGTAAAGTGGTTGACCTTGCTGTCGTAGACCATGAGGACGAAGACGCCGGGGAAGAGGAGTTTGGGCTTCCTGCAGAGGATTCGGACGCAGTTGAATCTTTGCTTGAAGTCGATGCATCTGATTACGATGCCGGCGAAGATGCCGAAGTTGAGACTTTCGAAGATGGAGCCGATCCGTCGGCAGACTGAACATGAGAGAGCATGCTGCCTGGGCAGCATGCTCTCTTTATTGATCTACAATAAGGAGATGACCATGAATGAAGTTGCCCAAACACCGTTTTTTAAGCAGATTCACCATCCTCACCGCCTGATTGCAGCCGTTTCAGCAACGGTTCTTGCCGTCATTTTTTCTGTTGCCGCACCGCTTTCGGCGGCTGTCGGCCAACAGGAAATCACCCTTCCGGAGCTCGCTGATGTCTCCTGTGCATCCTATCTTGTCTATAACAGGACAAAGGGCGAGATTGTTATCTCAAAGGAACCCGATAAGAAGATATATCCTGCAAGTATGACAAAAATCATGACAGCAGCCCTTGCCCTCGAACACTTAAAGCCGGATCAGGTACTGACGGTTAGTCAGACGGCAATGAATGCCACAACGCCTAACTCCACCCTCATGGGACTTCAGGTCGGTGAAGAGGTCACAGTCAACGAATTGCTGTTCGGTCTTATGCTTCCGTCCGGCAATGACGCCGCCAATGTACTGGCGGAGGCGATTGTCACGGCAACCGGTTATACGGATCCTGCTGCAGGCACCGCCGCAACCGCTGCAGACGGCACCGAGACAACGACTGCCCCTCGCTCAAAGCTAAGCCTGTTCCCGGACATTATGAATCAAAAAGCAACCGAACTCGGCCTCTCCAATACGCATTTCGAAAACGCTAACGGCCTTCACAGCGACAATCACTATACAACGGCCAGCGACCTTGCGAAAATTTTTGACTATGCAGTTGCCAGTGATGATTTCCGGACTGTCATTTCGTCCGCAACGCATGTTTATAAAGCGACAAATAAGCGTACCCTTGATGCATGGGGCGTTGCCAAAAATACCAACTGCCTGTTGACTGATCCCTGGATTTTAGGTGCAGATACCGCAGTGGCCAAGGTTATCGGCGGCAAGACCGGCACAACGATTCCAGGTGGCACCGGCATGACGCTCCTTTCCGTTGATAAAAACGGAGATGAACTAATCTCTGTTGTATGTGGAATTCCATATGAGACGGCAAACCGCCTCACTATTTATATGGCCGCAATTTTAAGGTCAGGCGCGCAGGCCTGTTTCGATAAGGATCCTGTAGTCCGCGTCGCAGGCAATGTCATGGACAACAAGCCGTACAACGCGCCGGCAGGACAGGGTCCGATCGGTGATACTGCCATAACTCCGACCGCTGCCCCCACTGCGGAACCGACAGCCGTCGTCACAACTTCTGAGACAACGCCCAGCCCAACAGCCGTACCTGCCGACGATCATGAAAAAACCGGTTTTGCTCCATTGGATCTTGTCATATCACACCCGGTTATCAGCAGTGTTATCGGCGGTATAATCCTTATCATACTTGTATTGGTTATTGTATATTTTGCAGCGAACCGCAAGAGGCGGCGCACACCCAGCGGAATCAGACGTCTGTAATTATTGTATAGGGGGATTTGTTATGAGTATTCAAAAGTCACTTTTCGGAAAAGCCGGTGATCAGGAAGTCAGCATGTATACTCTTTCGTCAGGTAATTTGGAAGTTCAGATAATAGAATACGGTGCCTGCATCAAGTCGATATATACAAAAGACAAGAACGGAAGCCTTAAAAACACGGTTCTCGGATATGATACTCTTGAAGAATATATGACAAAGACAGCATTCCTCGGTGCTGTCTGCGGACGTCATGCAAACCGTATTGAAGGCGCGCAGGTCACAATTAACGGTGTGACGTACGATCTCGAAAAGAACGAAGGAGAGAATAGTCTCCACAGCGGCGCGCATGGCTTTCACAGCCGCGTATTTGACGGCAAAATCGTTGGCGACACGCTTGAGCTTTCCCTTGTCAGCCCGCATCTTGATCAGGGGTTCCCCGGAATTATGAACCTCACTGTCATTTACTCAATAACACCGGATAACGGACTCCTCATTGAATACCGTGCATCAAGTGACCGGGATACAATCTGCAACCTTACCAACCATGCATATTTTAACCTTGAGGGTGACGAGGGGACAATCCTGGATCATACCATCCAGATGGCCAGCGACTTTTACACGCCGCTGAAAACAGGATGCCTTCCCAACGGCGAGATCCGCAGCGTCAGGAATACTCCTTTTGATTTTACATCTGCAAGGCGTATCGGAGATTCAATCGAGGCACATGAGCCCCTGGACGGTGACGGATATGACCACAATTTTGTCCTTCGCGGTCCTTCAAGTGAGCCGTGTGTGACGCTTTGTGCTCCGAATTCGGGTATCCGCATGGCCGTCTATACGACTCTTCCGGGAATTCAGTTCTACACCGGTAATTTTCTCGACGGATTTTTTGTCCGCGATGGAAAACTGGAAGGCAAGCATCACGGTCTGTGCCTTGAGACCCAGTATTTCCCCAATGCCATGAAGTATTCGCATTTTTTACAGCCGATCCTAAAAGCCGGAGAATCAATGATTTCAACAACTGAATACCGTTTTTCGCTGAAATAACGAGCTAACAGTAAAATGTTGTATCGCCGGGTTATTTCTGCCTGATCAGGGGGATAATAATGTATAAAATCATGCTGGTGGATGATGAAACACAGGTACGGGAAGCCATCATTGAGATGGTCCCGTGGGAAGAGTGCGGATTCACTGTGGTCGGGCAGGCTGCAAATGGCAGGGATGCCCTGGAAGTACTCGACAGCGTCACAACTGACGTAGTCATCACTGATATTAAGATGCCGATCATGGACGGAATCGAGTTTATCAAGGCGGTACGGGAAATACAGCCACTGATCAAAATTGTAATACTGTCAGGGTTCGGTGAATTTGAGTATGCCAAAGATGCCATCAGCCTGAATGTCATCGAGTATCTGCTCAAGCCCGTATCTGTTGCAGGACTTACCAAAACGCTGAATTCGATCCGCGAAAAGCTCGATGCAGAGAATGAAGACCGATTAAATGTCGAGCAGATGCGAGAAGAGTATGTGGACAATCTGCCGGTGCTCAGGGAGAACTTTCTTCTTTCCCTTATGCTTAATCCTTATGAGACGCAATCCATAAAGGCACGCAGCGAGTCACTCGAGATGGATCTGAGCGGTCCGGCATTTGTTGTTATTGCCGTAAACTGCAGTAAATTATCCCATTCTCTTTTCTACTATGCCCCCAAAGGCATGGAAGTCATGATGCTGTCCATTAAGTCGATTGCACGGGATATCTGTGAAAAATATTTCCATGCACACGTTGTTCTTAACGGTGAAAACATCCTTCTGCTTGCATCGGATTCAGCGGAGAAGATAGATGCATTTCTATCGATCGCGGTCAAAGAAATCCAGCAGGACTTTTCCAAGCATTACGGACTGCAGGTGACAATTGGGATAAGCGAACATTTCTATGATGTGGCACAGACAAGAAAGGCCTATGAGCAGTGTATTTCTGCCCTGGGGTACCGGATTGTAGCCGGGAAAACAGGCATTATTTACATTGGTGACATTGAGCGCCAGTATTCGGCAACCATTGTACTGACAGAGGACGATGAGCTTCGCCTGAACAGTATTATGAAGTCGGGCACACGCGAAGAACTGGGTGAATTTACAGATAAGCTATTCGCCATGCTGTCAGCCAGCGTAACAAGTGTCGCAGACTGTCAGATCTTTATGATCGAGCTTTTTGCGGTTCTGATTAAGTCGACCAAGAATTTGACGGAAGACATTCAGAAACGGATTACGCAGAACATTGGTCTGATAACGGACCTGCATAAATACGACTCAATCGATACCCTCAAGCATAATTTTCAGGAGCTATGCCTTGAGATTATGGATAATGTGGCATCGACGCGTGCGGATGCCACGGACCAGTGGGCTACTCAGGGATACGATTACATTATGAACAGATATGCTGATCCGGATCTGTCGCTAAAAACAGTAAGCGACAGCCTTCATATCAGTTCCAGCTATTTCGGTGCCGTTTTCAAGAAAGTCTGGAAAGATTCATTTACCAACATCCTGATTAAGCGCCGAATGCAGCGTGCCTATGAGCTGGTCACGACGACAAACCTGAAGATTCTTCAGATTGCTGCAGAGACAGGATACACGGACCAGCATTACTTCAGCTATTGTTTTAAAAAATATTACGGCAAATCGGTAAGCGAAGTGCGCGGGCAAACCAAGTGAGGCCTGGAATGAAGCAGAAGCAGAAGCAGAAGTTTACAGACCGGCTACGCAGCCTTCAGTTCATACTTACGCTCACCACGTCTGTGATAGTCGCGGCCGTGGTCGTTCCGGTCAGTATATTGCAGTACAATCGCTTTAACCAGTCACTGATCAGCAACAAAACGACAAACTCCACTCAGATGGTTGAGCAGGTCGCCAATACGCTGAACTCCTATATGAGGAATCTTCTGAACACTTCTGACAAAATAATTGAAAATCTTGCTGTTCATGAGAACGCCCTCTACGATGAAGAAGAGACCGGCCAGAAAGTTGTTACAAGCGCATTTCAGATGAATACATCTATTGCGGCCATCTCGATTTTTGACCGCAGCGGCAATATTCTTGCCATCGCGCCGCAGAAGCCTACACGGGATGTGGCTTCCATTATCAGCCAGCAATGGTATCAGAATGCCAAGCTGAGTGAGTCGTCCTATGTCTTTTCACCGCCGCACATCCAGAATATTTTCAAAGGAGAATATTTTTGGACCGTAACATTAAGCCGCAGACTAAGTGAAGCCGGCGATGTGTTTCCGGAAGGTACGCTTTTCATGCTTGATATGAATTTCGAGCAGATGGACGAATACTGTACGAATGCTACAATAGGCAAACGCGGATATGTTTACATTGTTGACGAGGGCAACAATATTATTTATCACCCCCAGCAGCAGGTGATCAATGTCGGTCTCAAAGAAGAGGACCTTGCCTTTATCGGGCAGAAACCGGACGGGGAATATATTCACACCTCTGATGACAGCGTAATGGTTATCCGTACGCTTGAGAACACCGGATGGCGTCTTGTCGGTATCAGTTATTTGAATGAAGCCTCAGAGGTCCGTAACGAGATTATCAGCTATCTTGCAGCTGTCCTGATTGCAGGTTTTCTAGCGATATTTGTCATCTCACTGATAATATCCAAGATAATCCTTCGTCCGCTTGAAAAACTGACATCCTCCATGAAGCTTGTCCGTGACGGAAATTTTGATATCCGTGCGGAGACAAATAGTATTTATGAGGTCGAACAGCTGTCAATATCGTTCAATCATATGGTTAACCGTATCAATGAGTTGATGGGTCAGGTAATTCTCGAAGAACAGGAACTTCGTAAAAGTGAGCTTAAGGCCCTTCAGTCGCAGATCAATCCCCACTTTCTTTACAACACACTCGGCTCCATTTTATGGATGTGCGAGAAAAACAGAGGCCCGGAGGCTGCCGTCATGGTATCCGCTCTTGCCAGCCTGTTCCGTATCAGCATCAGCAAAGGCAAGGAGCTTATTCCTATACGTGATGAGCTGACGCATGCCGAGAGCTATCTTATCATCCAAAAAATGCGTTATAAAGATCAGTTTACCTATACTATTGAAGCGGACGAATCTTTAAAGGATTACCTGTGTCCCAAGATCAGTCTCCAGCCGATCATAGAGAACGCGATCTACCATGGCATTGATCGCTGCGTTGATAAGGGGGAAATTCATATCCATATCTCTGAAAAGGGCAGCGACATACTGATGCAGGTTACCGATAACGGTCTTGGCATGAGCGAAAAAGTCCTGGCTGGTATCCTGCAGAGCGAATCGCAGAATGATTACGGAATCGGACTTAAAAATGTCGACAGCCGCGTCAAGATTTTCTTCGGGAAGCAGTATGGGATTACAATCGAAAGCCAGCTTGACGAGGGAACCTGTGTCAGTATTCTGATTCCGAGAATTACGGAGGATGTGACTAATGTGTAAGAAGCGCACCGCCCTTGCCCTGATTTTACTGGCGGCGGTTTTTATGTCGCTGAGCTGCAGTTCAGCCCCAGCCAAAGAAAAATTAAAAATTATGCTGATTGTAAAGGCTGAGGACTCAACCTTTTGGAAAACAGTACTGCAGGGAGCTCAGGCTGCGGGGAGCGAATATGATGTGGATATTATTTTTCGGGGAAGCGACAAGGAAGATGATTACGAGACACAAAACAGGCTGATTGAAGATGCCGTCACCCAAAATGCTGATGCCGTCGTGCTTTCGGCATGCGATTTTGATAAGACGGTGCCCTCAGCCCATAAAGTAATGGATGCTGGGATCCCGCTTATAACGATAGACAGCGGGATCAATACCGACCGGGATGTCCTGTTTATTGGAACCAATAACTATGCTGCAGGCCAGATGGCTGCTGAGACCCTTGCCGAGTTAACCGGCGAAGCTGCCGTGATCGGAATCGTTAATTTTGAGGAGGGCAGCGGCAATGCGATCGAAAGATACCAGGGTTTTCTCGATACGATCGCAGGTTACCCTGGCATCACTGTTGCCGACACACGCTTTTCCAAATCCAATCTCGAAGCGCCAAGGAAGGCAACTCTTGATATGCTTGGCAAAAACCCGGACATTACAGCCATCGTGGCCTTCAATGAATGGACTACGCTTGGAGCCGGTTATGCGATCAAAGAAGCCGGCCGAAGCGACAGTACGGTTATGGTGGGCTTTGATAACAATGTCAAATCGATCATTATGCTTGAAGACGGGGATATTGACACGCTGATTATCCAGAATCCTTTTGCAATGGGCTATCTGGGTGTAAAGTATGCAATAGATGCAATCAACGGCCAGAAGATCCCCGAGACGACGGAGACAGCAACCGTTGCGATTAACAGGAATAATATGTACAACACTGAAAATCAGAAGCTATTATTCCCGTTCGCCCGGTAAAAGTATCCGGGGGAATATCGTTTTTCCGGATAACCTGATTCCCGAACGAAGATTGAGTGTTATTTCGAACAAAGAATGGATAAAATTACATGGTGTTTATGAGCCGAACTGCTATAATTATTTAGTGAAATTTCACTTGGCGCATCTTGAAAAGAAGGATGCAGACAGAGGAATATAATCACGAAAGAGGAGCGAAGATATTTTGGGTGATGAAAGGGGAGCACAATGTCAGAATTAAGGTATAATCCGATGCTTAACGATTGGATTATGATTGCATCAAACAGGCAGGGGAGACCTGCAATGCCAAAGGGGTGGTGTCCGTTTTGCCCCGGTTCCGGAAATGTTCCGGATGAAGGATACGATGTTTTTAAATATGATAATGATTTTCCGGTCATGACGCAGGAATTCTCTCAGCTGACCGGTCACGAGGGTGAATTTTTCAAAGCGAAGCCAATGTATGGTAAATGCGAAGTTATCCTGTATCACCCGAATCATACAATAACACTTCCCGAACTTCCCAAAGCCCATATCCGCAAGCTTGTTGATTTGTGGACCAGCCGCTTCGAGGAACTCGCTGCGGATAAAGAGATTAAATATGTTCTCATTTTTGAGAACCGCGGTGCGGAAGCAGGCGTTACCATGCCGCACCCTCACGGACAGCTTTACGCCTTCAACTGGCTTCCTAAAAACATTGAGGCCGAGGTTGCCAACAGCAAACTTCATTTTGAGAAGACGGGCCGGTGCCTTACCTGTGATCTGCTTGCGAATGAGCAGGATGATAAGGTACGCATGGTCATGGAAAACGACCATTTTGCAGTTTACGTGCCCTATTATACGGCGTATCCCTATGGCACCTATGTAGTAGCTAAAGAACATATCGGATGCCTCCCGGATTTCTCCTCCGAGCAAAAAGACGCCCTGGCTGATATTCTCAAGAGAATTACCGGTACATATGATACACTTTTCAACAAGCTGTTCCCGTACATGATGGTAATGCACCAGGTTCCCGTCAACACGGAAGATGCCGGTGAATATTATCACTTCCATATCGAATTCTATCCGCCTCTTCGTGCAGACGGCGTGCAGTATTTCCGCGCTTCCTGCGAAACAGGTGCCGGAGCCTACTGCAACGCAACACAGCCCGAAGATAAAGCGAAGGACCTGCGTGATGCATATGACAGGTTTCTGTCAAAAGGTGAGGTTGAATAAACAAAATCCGCTCCCTGCTTTTGCTTTTTTTGCGTGAAAGCATGATCGTCAGGGCAGATCGAAACGCACCATGGCAAGAGACTGATACCTCGTGAAAATCACAGGGTGTCAGTCTCTTTTCGTTTTACATGTAATAAATCAAAACCTCCCACATCTGGCACAAAAAGACAGCCGCCTTCTAAAAAGAGGACGGCTGTCTTAAAATACTCAGTCAGGTGAATGAATGAATTACAGATCCTTGACTTCGTTAAGGATGGCACGAACCTGCTCAGCAGATGCCTGCAGGAAACGCAGTTCCTGAGGATCCAGCTCGAGTTCGAGAACGCGCTCAACACCGTTGGCGCCAATTATGGTAGGAACGTTTGTTGCTACGTCTCTGATACCATACTGACCGTTCAGGACGCTTCCGACTGTACGGATTGTATTCTCGCCTTTAAGAACGGACTTGGCAATTGTAGAAACGGAGATTGCAATACCGTTAAAGGTAGAGCCCTTAAGCTTAATTACCTCAGCACCGGAATTACGTGTTCTCTCAGCGATCTCAATGCGGTCTGCCTGGGTGAAAGAAATACCTGTAGTCTTTGCATAATCATCAATGGAAAGACCGGCGATATTAGTAGCGCTCCATGCAGGAAGCTGGGAATCACCGTGTTCGCCGATGATATAGCCATGTACGTTGCGAACGTCAATTTCGAGCTTCTGTGAAAGAAGCGTACGGAATCTTGCGCTGTCAAGGACAGTACCGGAACCGAGGACACGGTTATGAGGAAGTCCTGACCATATAGTTACCATATAGGTAAGGATATCGCAGGGATTTGAAACGACAATAATATTGCCGCCTGTGTAGTGTTCCATGACGCTCTCTGTGATTTGTTTGCCGAGAAGAACATTCTTCTTTGCAAGATCGAGACGAGTCTCTCCTTGTTTGCGCGGGATACCAGCTGTAATGATGATCAGATCGCAATCCTTAACGTCGGAATAATCACCGGCATAAAGCTCCATCTGACCTAAGAAAGGAAGTCCGTGGCTGATGTCAAGACATTCGCCCTTTGCCTTATCCTGATTTACATCAATCAGAACAAGCTCTGTGCAAAGCTGCTGGATTGCCATTGTAAAAGCAATCGTAGAACCTACTGCGCCTGCACCGATAATTGCAACTTTTGAACCAAATTTTTTGCCCATATGTCCACCCACTCTCAAAAAATTGCCGCTGCCATTCACTTCAATTGCGGCTTTCGTCCTATAGTCAGCCTGCAATCGTTCTGTTGAATACACAGAAGAAGCGCTCATGCAGCCTGATGCCCGAATTCAAAAGAATAAGTCCATTATACCTTAGTCAGAATAAACTATTCAAGAAACCAGCAAAGCGTATTTTAACCCGAACAAGCCAGAATGGCAACAACTTCAGCATAAAAAGATGGTTCTTTAAAAAATTAGCATATAAACGTGTATAAAGTTATCGGAAAACGTGTTCGATCTACTATTCAGTGTAAAAATTATAATAATTCCGAGGCGCTGCAGAAGACTTGAAATGTGTTTTCGCTTCCCGGCCATTCAAGTAAAACCGCCTTTTCCGTGCAAAATGGAAAGCAAGCTACGCTGGGTGGGGTAATGTAATCCTTAGTTATATAAGTTGTATATATATGCGCGTATATAAAGGAAAAAATGCCGCTGAAAACACCCTGGAAAAAAGATAGAAAAAAATGAAAAAAGAGGTTGCCAGAAAGGTCATTGTGAGATATACTCTATGTCCGGTAAGCAAATAAGCGAGCCGGTTGAACCTAGACAGAAGGCCCTTACGGGGGCCGCGGAACTCAGAAAAAATAACTGTTGACAAAGCTGAGTACCGATGTTACCATTATCAAGCGCTTCACGAGAGAGGCGCATCGGACCTTGAAAATTGAATAGAAGAGAAAGACAAAAACGGACCCTAAGTTCAATTCAGAAAATGAGTTGATAAAAGTAAAAAGTAAACAAAGAGCCTAACGGCTCTCAAAATTTTTTTGAGAGTTTGATCCTGGCTCAGGATGAACGCTGGCAGCGTGCTTAACACATGCAAGTCGAACGAAGCAATTATGAACGACTGGAGAGCTTGCTCGAAGGAAGGGATTGGTTGACTGAGTGGCGGACGGG
>DIEQ01000079.1 GCA_002418705.1 Mageeibacillus sp. UBA5770
TCTCTTTTACGCATTTTCAGATTTTCGCCTCCAACTTTTTCATGAAAAAATTTTAGAATTGAGCAATAATAAGTAATTATACATAATTTTTACATAATGAATCGCTAAAATCAACTCATTAATTTCAATGATAAGGTTTTTTTGATATACAATCAACTCCAATTTGACAATATCTTTGATATGATAGGAATAATTCTTCGTTATTTTTACAGGAGGACAATTATGAGCGATCTGCGTGACTATATATTGGAACTTTTACGGGATTGGGGCATATCCGATTCCCTGCTTACCATTCTCTACTATACATTGCTTGCAGGAGCAGTCCTGCTTATCTGTGTAATTCTTGAACTTCTGGCCAGATGGGTGATACTCGGTATATTTTTTCATATTACTAAAAAGAGCAAGCGAAAAATATTTGCGTTTCTGAAAAAGCACAAACTTTTTCAACGGGTGATTCATCTTATCTCGCCTTTTGTCATCAGTCTGTTTGCATCGTATTTTGACAATGCTGAATCATGGATTTCGCATATTATCACCATTTATGTAATTATTCTGCTGGTAATGATCCTGGATGCTGCTCTTGGCGTCATTGATGATGTATATCGGACACATGAAGTTTCAAAAACCCGCCCTATCAAAGGATTTCTTCAGATATTTGAGATCATAATTGTTATTGTTTTTGGCACTGTTATTGTCGCTTCGTGGATCGGCGAAAGTCCGCTGGTGCTCTTAAGCGGTATCGGCGCATTCACAGCCGTCCTGAGCATTGTATTTAAAGATACACTTCTTGGGTTTGTTGCAGGACTGCAACTCACGACGGATGATATGATCCGCATCGGAGACTGGATAGAAATGCCCAAGTTCTCAGTGAACGGGACTATCAGCGACATATCTCTTATTTCAGTTAAAGTTGATAATTTTGACAATACAACAACTTCAGTACCGGCGTATGCTCTTGTTTCGGATTCATTCAAGAACTGGAGGGGTATGATTCAGTCAGGATCACGCCGGATTAAACGTGCCATTTATATTGACATGACAAGTATTACATTCTGTTCTCAGGAAATGCTCGATTCCTTTGTCAGAATCGAATACCTGAGTAAATATATAAATGAAAAAACGAAGGAATTCGAGAAAATCAAAAGCCGGCAAAGTTCGTCCGCCACAACGGAGAGCAGCCGAAACCAGCTCACAAATATTGGTGTTTTTAGAATTTATTTAGAAAAATACCTGGCACACAATCCCAAAATCCGGGAAGATATGACCATTCTCGTGAGACAGCTTCCGGCAGAAAGCCGTGGACTTCCACTGGAAGTCTGTGCCTTTGCAGCGGAGACTGAGTGGGTGTCTTTTGAAAATATTCAGTCTGACATTTTTGATCATGTATATGCAATTGCACCGGCCTTCGGACTTCGTCTTTTCCAAGAGCCGACCGGTCATGACATGCGAAAGGAATAAACATAATTACAAACAAAAACAGTGCGGGCGTTAAAACCTGCACTGTTCAAAATGGAAAGCAATAAATAAAAGTATTCACCTGAGAACAGGCTTACTCAACATCCTCGCCAATATCACGAATCGCCTTATGAAAAGCTTCAGACTCTGATACGACAAGAACAGGCTGGGAAAAATCCAGTGCAAACAGTCCGATAAAGGACTTTGCATCAACGATTGTCAGGCTATCAAGTGAATGAATACCGACGTCCTCATTATATTTGATTGCCGTGTTCTGAATTGCCTGTAATTCGGAAATGCTGCGGATTATTTTCTTAGTAATCATACGTATTCTCCTCTTCTAAATAAATTCTGCCCGAATCCACTAAATATGGATAGAAAAGAATTCTCTCTTCTTTATCTATTATTATACTAGCACAAAACAAAAAATGCAGTATACATATTCCACAGATCTTTATTTATTTTCATATCAGATGATTCCCAGAAGATTCCCGTAGCCTTCCTTTTCCATCTTATCCTTTGGGATAAAGCGCAGGGCAGCGCTGTTGATGCAGTATCTGAGTCCGCCCGATTCTTTCGGACCGTCTTCGAATACATGGCCGAGATGAGAACCGCCGACGCGGCTTATTACTTCGGTTCGAGACATATAATGCGATTTGTCTGGTTTTTCATTAATGACGGAAGGGTCGATCGGCTTGGAAAAACTTGGCCATCCGCAGCCTGATTCGAATTTCTCAGCAGAGGAAAATAATGGCTCACCTGTAGTAATATCAACATAAATGCCAGGTTCATAATGATTCCAGTACTCATTTTTGAATGGAGGTTCCGTTGCTGCGTTCTGTGTGACCTGATACTGCATATCTGTCAGTACTTCTTGCTTTGACTGCGGTTCCATCGGCTTGAAATCGGCAGGATTAACAATGGTCTTCGATGCTTTTTCGAACTTATCTTGCCCGATATGGCAATAGCCATTAGGATTCTTATCCAGATACTTCTGGTGATAATCCTCCGCAGGATAAAAATTCTGCATTGGGAGAACTTCAACAGCTATCGTCTTTACATTTCGGCTTTGAAGTTCTTTAATTGACTGCAAAATGACGGGAAGTTCGGTTATATCGGAATAATAAATTCCTGAACGGTATTGTGTCCCCTTATCGCCTCCCTGGCGGTTCACTGATGTCGGATCAATCGCCTCATAGAAAAGATCCAGTAAAAACGGCAGCTTTAGAATGGAAGGATCATAATGCACTTCTACCGTCTCGGCATGTCCTGTGTTTCGGTAACATACATCCTCGTATGTTGGATTTGCTGTTTGTCCGTTTGCGTAGCCAACCTGCGTTGACGTCACGCCGCGTATGCCTGAGATATATTTCTCAAGTCCCCAGAAACAACCGCCTGNNCAGATAGATCTTAGCCATAGATTACCTCCATATTTCGATCAGTAGAAAACATCAGAGTCAATATCTGTATTATATGCCTTTTGTGATTAAAGTCCAAAAGAGCCGTCACGGTAATTAATCCCGGACAGCTCTGAAGTATATATCAGGGTAAACTAAATGTCTGTTATTTTTTTAAATAGACTTTCGACTGACCGTCATCAAGGGTGATCGTCAGTTTTGATCCATAAATACTATATTGACCTGAATGGAGTACATCGCTTTCTGTAACCTCAAGTCTTCCATTGATTAACCTGTAGGTACCTGTATAACGACCAGCAATAATTGTTGTCCCATCTTCGAAGAACTCAATGCTGTCAAGCGGGAGCCCATTAATATCCTTTGCAGTTTCTTCAATCCATTTACCAATCAGAAGTGCTGCTCCGGATGTATAGCTTTTTGACTGGCCGTCATCAAGGGTGATCGTCAGTTTCGAACCGCTGATATCATATTTACCTGTATAAGTTTCCGCATCAATAGATGCTACAATCTTTCCATCAATAATTTCATATGTACCTTGTGATTTCCCCGCAACGATTAATGTACCGTCATCGAATAATTCAATACTCTTATATGGCAGCCCGGCAATTTGCTGGCTGCTGTCTTCAAACCACTTACCCATGAGGCCTGAATCGATAATGTCAGATGTTTCGGATGGAGTTTCTGAAGTTTTGCGAGCAGATGTCTCGGCGGCAGCAGGTAATGCAGTATTGACTGTTGTGTCCGGTGTGACGGACTCACAGCCAGTTTGAATGATTAGAAGGATCAAAGACAAAAGTATTGTTAACAATATTGCAGCCTTGGTTCGTTTCATGATCATGACCCCCTTTCAAAATTTTTGAATATGTAAAAGCAAGCCATTTGTAAATTTTCCCTGATCTTCGGCTTCATTGTATCACTTTCATTATTAAACTATTATAAAGTATGTGTAAATTCG
>DIEQ01000001.1 GCA_002418705.1 Mageeibacillus sp. UBA5770
AAGAGAGAATATAATGCAACAGTATCTGCTAGGTCTTTTAATTCACCGTATCTGCAGGTATATCCGGATGTCGGGAATATCACCAACGCTTCCCTGACTTATTCCGGAGACATCCTCGCTGACCTGGAGTCCGGACGGGGTCACCTTGCCGCTGTGCATCTGAAGGAGACAATACCCGGCGTATTCCGTGAAGTGCCTTACGGCACCGGGCATGTTAATTTTCCCGCTGTCGCGGCCAAATCACTTCTTCTGGGAGTACGCATGTTTGTAGGAGAATTCTGGTACACAGGAGAGGCGAATTGGCGCAAAGTCCTGCAGCAAAATAACACCTTCCTGCGCGAAGCACTCCGCGAGGGCGAGAAGTTATACAATCAGGATCTCATGATATAATTTGTCGGATTACATATTTTTATTTTAAATTATATGGAAGCACGATCTGAACAGTCGTGCCTTCATTTATTGTGCTGAAAATTTTCAGACCGTACTTTTGCCCGTAAAGCAGCTTAATGCGCTGATTTACGTTGACCAGGGCAATACTCGACCCGCGTTCGCTGCTGTTGTCTGCCGGTTCAATTTGTCCGGAATTTGATGCAAACTGCCGGTTAAGATTTTGCAGGGTTTTCTCATCCATACCGACGCCGTCGTCCTCTACTTCTATGATCAGGCGTGTTTGGGTTGCATAACCCCTGATTTCAATCATGCCCTTATCGGATTTTTTCTCCAGACCATGGAATATTGCATTTTCCACGATTGGCTGGATGGTAAGCTTGGGAATTTGGCAGTCTGTCAGGTTGTCTGACTCATCAATATTTTTAACTACCCGGAATTTGTTGTTGAATCGATACTGCTGGATTGTCAGATAATTATCGATATGGCGAAGTTCATCGCCGAGCGTCACGATATTTGTGGACCGGTTGATGCTGTACTTGAAAATATTCGATAAGGACTTAATGAGATTGGCAACCTCATAGGATCCCTGGGTCAATGCCTGTCCGCGAATGGAGTCTAGTGTGTTGTAGAGAAAATGAGGGCTTATCTGACTCTGCAGTGCGCTGATTTCTGCCTGCGTGCGAAGAATTCTGGAATTGTACTCGCGCTGCAGGATTTTGCGGACACGCAGGGTTATGGAATTGATATTGTCGGCAAATTCTGAAAACTCATTTCCTTTGTCAATCATAACCAATTCTTCCATGTCTTCATCGATGATTCCTTTGACGGCTTTTTCGATCTGGACGATTGGGAGGTAGACATTTTTCTTGAAGTGACTGTATATTAATGCAGCAATGGCAAGCAAAACAGCACCGAAAATACCGAACGTAATGTAGAAAGAGCCCGGATTTGAAAAGTAACCGGGATTAAGAACAAAGTAAATTTTGGATTGGATATGTGAGAGGTTGCGATAAAGAATATAACTGTCATCCGTTTTGACGTAACTGAAGCCGCTTTCGCCCTCAATGGCACGCGGATAATTTTTTTGATATATCCTTTTAATTTCAGCGGGTTTGATCGATTTATCGGCTAGACCGACAGTCACCTGGCCGGTTTCATCTTCCGTCCAAAAGGAAAGAATGTGCGGATCAGATTTGATTATTTTTGCGAGTTCTTTGCTGTATGGCCTATATACAACCAAATACTCCGTCTCGCCTGAATTGTTAATAAAAGTACCGTAATGCAACAGGATTTTCTGTCTTTGGTCATTTATAGTCGTAGGAGTTACAGATGAAGAAATTGCGGGCAGCTGGAGTATGATCTCCAGTGCAGCCTGATAAGAGCTGTCGTCAGAACTCGCCGGATGAATGAATACGGGATCGCTGGTTTGCCCCTTGTACTTAAAAATATAGGTATTGGCCGGCATATTGAAAATATTATCGCTTTTCATGTCTAACTGCGCAGCGGTAAAGCATGCACGGATCGTCTGGATGTCGTCCTGCCAGAGCATAGCGATATTATTGGCACGGCTGACCTCAATTTCATGGGCAAGCTTTCTTTCGCTTTCGACAGCCTGAACCGTGAGGATTANNGAATATGGCAGCAAATAAAATCAACAGGCAAGCACCCATGATGAACATCATATGAGTCTTAGAATGCTGCCGGGTGTTTAGCTGCTTCATATGTTCCAGAAAATTTTTAATAATATGCATGATGTATCCTTTTGCATTCCATTCAATTAATCAGGAATATAACTTCCGATATTCCTGAGGAGTAAGCCCGACTACTTTTTTAAAAATCTTACTGAACGATTTCGAATCGCTGTAGCCAACCATTTCATTTATATCCTTGATTTTAAATTGCTGATTTTTGAGCAATTCTTTGGCCCTGTCCATGCGGTATTCGGTGAGGTAGTCGCTGAATGATATCCCAACTTCGTTCTTAAACATGTCACTGAAGTAATAAGGATGCAGAAACACTACTTTTGCGACATCCGGCAAATGAATTTGNNTCTTTATAATGTGCCCGGACATATTCCTGTGCGAGCAGGACGGGCTTACTTGTCTTGTTTTTACAGATTTTTTCGTAATGTTCCACCGCCCGGACAATAGCTGCCAGAAGAGCTGCCGGTATTTCCTTCAGATTTTGGCAATCATGCACTTCCTGTACAAAATTCTCGCTTCCAATAATCTTGTCGTCCGCTATTTCTATCTGACGTACTGAATTCATGAAGAGAGAGATGATTGCTTCACAAAGATCCATGACTGACCTTGGATGCAGCAGATTTTGGGCAATCAGAGGTTCAAAAACCGCCTCGACGAAGCTTTGAATTTCTTTGGTGTTGAACGACTTTACGGCACGGACAAACTGGCTTTCTTTTTCAGCGGTTAATAAATTCTTCCAGGAAACATATTCGAGACCCATGCGCTGGATATCATACACTTTATCAGTCCCGAAAAGTATGCGGCAGCTTACCGAATCAGCAGCCTGCTGCCAGGAATCGGCAACTCTGGACAGCTCATTCATTTGACTGCCTATACCCAGGGTAAATGAGATGTTTTTTGAAATACGGGTATCGGAAGCGAATGCCTTAAGCACCTTTTCCATTTCATTATTGATATCAATCATGGAATCAGCCGTATAATTTATGATTGTAATAATATTCTTTTGATGAATATAGCTATATGAAATGCAATCAATTTCGGATAAGGCGTTGTTCATCAGGTTGC
>DIEQ01000056.1 GCA_002418705.1 Mageeibacillus sp. UBA5770
TCCGGGGAACCGGGTGCGCTACACACTCGCCTGCGGGAGTTACCTGTACGGGAAACGGCGCTTTCCTGGCGACCTTGAGAATGGCTTTATTGTCTGCCAGTACATAGGACATGAAGCCCTTTATCCCAACTTGTTCCTGAGCGATACGAATCAGCATGTGAAGCATGAAGGTAGCAATCCCTCTTCCTGCATAATTTTCGTCTACAACGAAAGCCGCATCGGCGTATGGCTTGTCCTTGTATATTTCATAACGTGCCTCGGCAATAATCTGCTCAGAAGGGCCCGCTTCAATAACCCCTACAATGGACAGGACGGTTTTGTAATCAATGTTCACATATTCCTGCATCTTTCCATGAGGCATAATTCTTACAGGGTTGAAGTAGCGATAGTAAACTGACTGATCTGAAAAGCGGTAGAAGAGACGCCTCATCTCATCCTCGTCAGAGGGTTTGATGGCCCGGAAATGTACCATGATACCTTTCTTAAAAGTATGTGTTGCGGTAATGTGTTCCGGGTAGCAATGTCCCGCCTCGGATTGGTAGATCTGGTCCGCATATAGAATCCCCGCATTCTTCGCCTGTCTCACCAGTTCTGCGCGATCTTCCGGATGGGCAATATCTATCAAGGACAGAGCCCGCTCCCGGACAGTCTTTCCTGTAAGATAGGCAATGCCGTATTCGGTGGCCACGATACTTTGGGATTCCCGATTGGAAAGGTGATTGCGGTGATTTTCGACGGAAAGACGAATGTTGGATTTCCCGGCCCGGTTGCGACTGGGGAGAGCAAAAATTGTCCGCCCGCCTTGAGATAGTGCAGCGCCGGAGATGAGTTCATGGGCGGCACCGAGGCCGTCAATACCGCCTGTAAGATCAACATTTCGCGCAGTAAGGATAGCAATATAGTTTTTATTTAGGCCAATTTTTTTAAAATCCATGACCATATCGATGGGATGGAACTCAACAAGGGGATTGCAATCAAGCCACTGCATGAGTACTGATGTTCCTAAAGCGTATGAGGCAAGTGATGTACCCCAATGGATTTTTTTAAAGTGGTTCGAGACGGCCCCACTTTTTACAAGATCCATGAGAGCGTCGGTGAAGAAGGGGGTGTGGATCCCCAGATTTCGTTTACGGGTAAGGTGCTTGCCGAGCGCCTCATAGAGAGGACCGATAGAAAAAGAAATGCAGCTTCCGTCATCTACGATGGAGGCGATGTTAGCGGCTATCTTCATGTAAACACCGGGTATTTCCCATCGGGGGATGTAGGGTAGCGGATCCGTCGATTGGACGAGATAATCGAATTCGGTTACATGGATTATGGTGTGACCAAGGGTGCGGGGTGCATGATCATTAATTTCAGCAACTTTAAGTGAAGCTTGTTCCATTGCGTTCAATGCTACATCCACGCTTACACCGAGGCTGGAGTAACCGGTTTCATCAGGCGGTGTGATCTGGATGAAAGCGGCATCTGTTTGAATCGCGCCGGATTTGAACAATGCAGGGATGCGGGAAAAACGGCTGGGGATAAAATCCACTCGTCCTGCTGTTATAGAGCGGCGGGCCGCACACCCGGAATGAAAGGTCTTCACGCGGTATTTGTCCGAGTAACAATCATCACCGGAGATACCGTTCTCAAGACCCATGAGTTGGACTATCTGCAAGTCCTGGATGTTGCTTCCGGAGGCGGTCTGGAGATGTCTGATGAGAGTTCGGGGTTCAGCCATACCTGTACCGACAAAAATGCTCATGCCGGGTTTTATTGCTGCAAGAACCTTTTCGGGAGAGACAATAAGCTCTTTCCAGTTTGAAAGATTTCTCTCAGGCATGGATTGAATCTCTTTATCGTCCGCTATTGCATCATCCTGCTCTTTGGCGTTGTTGGCTGAGTGGTCGTTATTTCAATAATGCCGTTCATCGCTTCGTATCGCCGAATAATATCACTGATTGCTACAGCCATACGTTTGGCCGTCCTCAAAGTGACAGTAACCTTTGAATCAATCCTCACAACCACACGTATATCCTCCCTACAATTATAAACAGGGTGCTAAAAGCTGATTTAATTCCCTTCATGACTAATGACGAATCAACACGTGCCCACCCGTTAGAACCCACAACCCCCAAACAATGAGTATAAGCCCGGCCATCCGGCTGATCCACTTGCTGTCCGTAATCTTCTCCAGAAGCATGAAAGCGGTGATCGCCGCCATCCAGATCATATTCATGACACCCAGCACAAAGGAAAGAACCATGAGAAGCCAGCAGCAGCCTACGCAGAACAGGCCTGCCTTCAGACCCATGACCATTGCGCCGCGCCGTCCCTCTCGCCATTCCGCCATCAGGAATCCAAGTGGTGAACGACACTTAGCCATGCAGGCATCCCGGAAGGGCGTCCATTGGAAGATACCGGCAGCTATCAACAACAAGCCGCCCAGAAGAGGACTGGTAATCACCAGATGATGTGTCAGCAGAGCGGAGAGATGAAGTCCCCACTGTGCCAGCGTGGCCACAGAGCTGTATGCCGTCCAGACGGCAAGGTATCCCAGGATGAAGAACCATGTTGGGATGAGGGGATTATCGCTATTACTTTGCTGCCCATTGACGGTAGCAAACATCATGATCATGGGTGTGGCAGCGGGGAGCATCATTGCCGCCATCATAATGGTCCACATGACGAATAGATGTATTATGTCCCCCATCCCCCAGTGCATCAGGCAGGGCTTGGTCATATTCATCTCCGTTCCCATCATATTCATCGCCATATGAATCATGTATGCCCAGGAGAAAACAGTTATCATAGCGAGACCGGAAAATATGATCAGCCGGTCCTTGTGGAGCAGATTCAGCGTCGCCAGTTTTTCCGAAATAAACCTTTTCGTGTCTGTCATTGCGCCGTCCATGAAAATTTTGAATACAGTGCATGTGTTCCTTTGGTCGAGAATGTGTAGTCGTCTCCGTCTTTCCACCACGTTTCCCCCGAAGCAACGACCTGACGTGTTGAATGCAGATAGTTGAACATATTCTCGATCGTGACTGTCTGATCCCGATCCTGACCGCGGAGACACTCGACCGTCGTATCAAAGATATCTTCGACCCACATCCGCTTCTTCTTCCCTTGATCATCGAAGTGGATCGGTAAATAACGTGTCGGCCTGCGCTTTTCAACGAAGCGGCTGAGGATGACCCAGGGGCCGCCTGACTGCCCTGTGAGAATGTCCTCGATCGCTTTACGCTGGATATCATCGGCCCGTTCGTCGATGAAGATCGTCTCAACCCATTTTCCGTTGAACATCAATTGGGGCGTATCATACAGAATGATGACGTTGAGACCGTGAAGAGGAATTCCGTTGAACTCGCCTTCATCGATGTGAATCGACCAGTGGCCGAGACAGCGTTCATACGTGCAGAGTTGCCTAAAGGAAATGTGAGCCGGGCAAACAATCTGACAATTGCAGTTTTCAAAAAGGAGCCCTTTTGCCCACCATTTCTTTGTTGTCTGTTTCATTTCCGTCATAAATCCTCCTCATTAAACTTAATAGAGATCTCTATGAGACATGTTTTTTTGCGATCGTTCTGCCGGTGATGAAGTACTGTGGGCTTCCTTCTATTTCACGCCGCTGGCGAGGAAAATACTGATCTTTGCCAGGACTGCTCCGCATGTTGAGCGGGTGCAGCAATCTTCACCGGCACAACTTACGGACACATTGTTGAGCCCTGCTTCTGTCAGCCATTGTTGAACATCCGGCCGTTCAAAACCCGGCCACCGGTCACAATGCTCATCTTTAAGAAAGGTATAATCATGGTCATCGAGATCGGTTATCACGAGTTTCCCTCCCGGTTTCAGGATTCTGGACATTTCCTGGATAGCTGCCGCCGGTGTTTCCACATGATGGAGATACATATTGGCGAAGACGTAATCGACGGCGTTATCGCCTATAGGCAAAGTCTCAGCAACACCGAGGCGATACTGGATGCCGGGATGAGCTGCGAATTTCTTTTTCATCACTTCCAGCATGGCCGCCGACTGATCCACGGCAATCACCTGTATGCCCTTTTGGATAAGTCCTTCCGTGATGAAACCGCTACCGGCCCCGATGTCGGCGGCCAGTTCCCCGACGCACCCCCCTGCGACAGAAAAGGCTTTTTCACGCACTGCTTCAGAGAAAAAGCCCTTCCGCATGGTATCCCATCGGGGGGCAACATTATTGAAATAGCTTTTACTGTTCGACATCGGCTTAATATTCCCTTTCCGACTACCCTCTTCCCACTTATGCCAAAGAGGGAAAGGGGGTAGACAAATTCTATAAAAAGTTGGTCTGCGTTGTAGCATGGTCCGACATCATCAAGTAACGCCGCATCCTACTTGTGTGCGATGATGACCTCGGAAGGAAATAGAAATTGTTGAATATATTCCCTTTTCTCAACCTTGAACCCATGTTCGCTTAATTTGTCTGATAAGTTGACCCCTCGGCAGCCGCCCATCAGCCTGGGAGCCATATTGTAAATGAAATCATAGATATTGCTCCCGAATCTTTCACCTGTCGTCATATTAACCATGACGAGCCGAGCCTGCTCTTTCAGTACCCGTCTGAACTCCTTAATTACCTTGTCCATATCCGATTCGGACATGAGATCAACCATGTAGCTGTTCACCAGCACGTCAACGGAATGGTCTCTCATCGGAAGATGGAATGCTGTACCGGTGTTGAGCGTAAAATTGGCCCCCGATAATTTCTTCAGCCTTTTTCCCGCTTTCTTCAACATTCCTTTGGAAAGGTCTATCCCCGTATTGTCACCATGAGGATTTCTTTTCACGATTTCATAAAATGCCAGACCCGTGCCGACGGCTACTTCCAGGATGGTTGAGCCATCCTCGATTTTGGCCAATTCAATCGCTCGCTTGCGGGCGCGAGATTCCGTCAGCATTCCCCAGATGTCGTAAATTCCCGCCAATTTATCACAGACATCCCCAATTTCAGTTTGGGAAACCCGAGCCTCCCGCTTTTTCGATGAGGAACACCATCCGTATCCGCAGCAGGAAATAGCATAATTCATTATTTTCTCCTTTTCGTAAGGTAATGGCTATCTGTCTATCTTTTGACGGCGACCCTCTTGATGCTGGCGACGATGGACAGACTCTTTTCAGGAGCTTAATCACTCCACTAACATCAGGCAGTATATGTTTTGCGTTTCAGCCTTTTCTCTCAGCGCCTGTATGGGAAGCCCGTTATTCCGCGCCGTCTGGTAGACATCAATTCCACACGATTCCATGGACGGTCGTGCCTTGTGACCAAAATTGCAGGAGGTTCCTTTTAGTTTTGCGCATTCCTTGCATAAACCACAGGGACCGGCGATATAGACAAAGGCTTTGTAATACCCTTCTTTGAAAATCTCCCCTTCCAGTTCGACCAGCGATACCATCAATTTATGAGTTTGTTTCCCGCGGTCGGGAGTTTTCGGCGTTTCGAGATGAAAGAGGATGGCCTGTCCATAGCTGTCAAGGACCTTGCGCGTCTCTTCGGGTGTTGGCGTGTTCGGTGGGCAGCAATGGCTCAAGCCGTAACCGGCGCAACCGAACTGGCATTTCAGCCGGACCCAGGGTGAGGTAACTACGCTGGATGGGAGAATCGGCTGGGCATGGGTGAAGCCTATCTCTACGCCTTTTTCGCAATATTTCTTAATATTGTCACTCGTCATAAATACACCTCATAATGGCGCTCTTTGTCTGCCTATGCCTTGATGGCGGCCACCTTGATGCTGGCGATGGAAGTTGCCAACTGCTCAGCCATTGCTTGCAAGTTAACGCTGTCACTGCCGGTCTCCTGTGCCGCCGGATGATTGACAATTTCCTGTATGGGGAATAGGGTTTCGGCGATAATTTGAACATCCCCAAAGCCTGCCGCCGATATCTTCTGCAGGTAGTCGTCTTTCCTGAGCGCCCCGGCCACACACCCGGTGTAGGCGGCTACCGATTCATGCAATGCCGCCGGCAGTTCTTTCAGCAAGACAATATCGGATACCATCAGACGGCCACCTGGCTTGAGGACCCGGAAGACCTCCCGGAAAACCCGTCCCTTGTCCGGGGAAAGATTGATGACGCAATTGGAAATGATAATGTCCGCTATGCTATCCGCAACGGGGAGATTCTCGATTTCCCCCAGGCGGAACTCGACGTTCTGATAACTGCCTTTTTGGGCGTTCGCCTGCGCCTTGTCGAGCATTTCGGGGGTCATGTCCACACCGATAACCCGACCCTTCTCCCCCACTGCCTTGGCGGCGAGGAAGCAATCGAAGCCCGCCCCCGCGCCTAGATCGTTAACGGTTTCTCCGGCCTGAAGCGAGGCCAAGGCCACGGGATTCCCGCAGCCCAGACCAAGATTCGCCCCGTCAGGCACTGCCTGGAAGTCTTCGGGACGGTAGCCGACGCCCAAACTGATATTTTCAACAAGGCTTTCACCTCCACAGCAACCAGCCGATGGCAAACAACACGTCCCCGTTTTGGTTGCGATATCACCGTAACGGTCCCTTACGGCCTTCCTGATTTCTTCCGCTTTCATCTTCCTGCTCCTCCTAAGTTGCTCATGATGGGACCGAGAAATTCCCGGACCCGCTCGGCAAGATTGTCGGCTTTTATCAATGTCAAACAACAAACCTCGCCATCTTTTTCCCAACTGATCAGGGCCAGCTTGTCTCCGGCCTTAATGTTTCCCCGCTCCCGCAATTCCTTGGGCAGCACCATCTGCCCCCGCTCATCAACGCTGATCAGCGCTTCAACGCGGCAGCAACTGGTAACACCACTTGCGGATACACAACAGGATCCCTTCTTCTGATTTTCTTTAATCATTTTTTCACCTCATGTTGATTATTCTGATTAGCAATATAAAATCAATTATATCTGATAATCCTGAATATAAGTAGCGGTAAGAAATTTGTCAAGTATTAAGTGGAAAAATATTTGCTTGTTTATTCATGTCGTTATCAAAATATGGCGTCAAAAGATTCAAATTTGAATTGACAAAATCATATTTTCCTATATTGTATGCACAATTATGAACATATGCATATATGATATGGAATTATACATCGAACAATTCAAAGCCCTAGGAGATAAGACCCGCCTTGCCATTCTATGGCTTCTGAATTCCGTCTCGGGGGATCTTTGCGTCTGCGAAATCACCGACGCCATCGGAGAGAGCCACTGTAACGTTTCCCGGCATCTTAAGATCCTCAAAGGGGCCAAACTGGTCAAGGAGAAGAAAGATGGCCGCTGGGTTTACTTTGATCTGGTGAAACCGCCGGATCAGGTTCAGGCTCTCATCCTGAAGACCCTGGCGGCGATTCCCCCAGATTCCTATTTGGAAATGAACGCGCGCCTAAAGCTGCGGTTGTCTTTGCGGGATGGCAACCGCTGTGTGGATGGGGTTAAAAGCGAAAACTGGCGGCGAGTTGTCAATAAGATCGACAGCCAGAATGATATCAACGATTAATAAACCTTCGGAAAGGAAGAAAGATAAATGAGTAAACAGGAATTAACAATTTACGAAGGGGCCATGTGCTGCGCCACCGGCGTATGCGGCCCCGAGCCGGACCGCGAGCTGATCGAGTTCAATGAGACGCTGAAACGACTGACGAGCGAATACAACGGCAATCTGAAGATCATGCGCGCGAGCCTGGTTTTCAACAGTCTGCTGTTTTTCGCCAACCCGGAGATTGCCCGGCTGGTGAAAGAAAACGGACCGGAGATATTGCCAATAACAACTGTCAACGGTGAAATCATTGCCAAAAAGCGATACCTCAAATATGATGAGATAGTTAAGTATTTGAGTGAAAGGTCACAGGAAAAATAATTTTAAATATGGGAAATACTGAAAAGGTGACCGGGACTGTCAGTCCAGAGCGCATCAAGATGACTGCGGAAGAATATTATCGTAACGGCGATTTCTACTGCTCGGAAGCCATCGTAAAGACTATAAAAGACGCATTTGAGCTACCGGTACCTGATACTGTTATTGCCATGGCCTCCGGGTTTCCCGTCGGCATGGGAGGAGCGGGGTGTACCTGTGGTGCCGTGATCGGCGGGATCATGGCTTTGGGTCTTTTTTTTGGAAGAACAGAACCAAAAGATAAAAAGATAAGCAGGATTATGGATCTTTCCCGAGAATTGCATGATGCTTTCCGATTTCATCATAAACGTCTCTGTTGCCGTATCCTTACTAAGGGGATGACCCTTGGATCTCAAGAACATATGGAACAATGTATTACGTTCACAGGGGAAGTAGCGGAGGAGGTTAGCCGGATTATTGTCCGAGAGCAAATGAAAATGTCAAACAATGGAGAGTGATAACGGAAAGGATAAAAATGATTAAGAATCTGATACGTCCCGATAAAAAACAGGTAAAGTTCATTTTTTTCAGCGGCAAGGGCGGCGTCGGCAAAAGCACGATGAGCTGCGCCACGGCGGTATGGCTGACGAAGGCAGGATATAAGACCCTCCTCGTGACGACTGATCCGGCTCCTAATCTGTCGGATATTTTCAGCCAGGCGATCGGCCATCAAGTAACGCCGATCCTGAATATAGAGAATCTCCATGCCATCGAGATCGATCCCGACACGGCGTCGGAGGAATATCGGGAAAGGATCGTCGGTCCCTTGCGGGACCTGCTGGATGAAAAGAATCTTGAGATCATCAAGGAGCAGCTCAACAGTCCCTGTGTGGAAGAAGTTGCCGCTTTTGACAAATTTATCGAATTCATGGACGACCCCGGCTATGATGTCGTCGTCTTCGACACGGCGCCCACGGGGCATACCATCCGTCTTCTGGAACTCCCCAGCGGCTGGACGGAGACGTTGAACCAAAGCGCCGCTACCTGCATCGGCCCGGGGGCGTCCCTACAGACTGCCAAGGTGAAGTACGAAAAGGCGATTGACTATCTTCAGGATCGGAACCGCACCTCCTTAGTCTTTGTCCTGAAGCCAGAGAACTCGTCCATCCTGGAAACGAAAAGAAGTGCGGGAGAGTTATCCAAGCTGGGCATCGCCACCAGTTTCCTCATCGTCAACGGGCTCCTTCCCGAGGAAGCCTGCACGGATGATTTCTTCCGCAAGAAAAAGACGGCAGAGGAGCGGATTATTGCCCGGATCGAGACCGAGTTCCCTGACCTGGAGAAGGTCTATTATCCCCTGCAGGACAGCGAAGTGTCGGGAACGGAATTGCTGAACGCCGTGGGACGATTCGTTTATGAGGATAAAAAGGACGAAACGGGGATTAAATCTTCCCCAAGCCGGTCCGCTGTTTTCTTCAATCAGGCATCCTATCGGAAACTAAACTGCCACGATATGCTGAGACCAACCAATGGCCAGCGGTTCATTTTCTTTACGGGAAAAGGCGGCGTGGGTAAAAGCACTATTGCCAGTACGACCTCTTTGTACATGGCCGATCAGGGATACAAGACCCTCATTGTGACCACGGACCCGGCGTCCCATCTCCACGACATCTTCGGCCAGGCGATCAACCATGAGCCCACGAAGATCAACGGTGTGGACAACCTTTATGCGGCGCGGATCGATCAGCGGCAGGCCCTGGAGGAGTATAAGGAGCGTATCATTGAATCCGTCAAGGATCAGAGTGAAGAAACGAAAAGATCCGTGGAGGAGGACTTGAACTCCCCCTGCGCCGAGGAAATGGCTGCCTTTGAGAAATTTATGAGCTACTTCGATACCAACGGATACGACATCACCGTTTTCGATACGGCCCCCACAGGTCATACCCTGCGGTTGCTGGAGCTGCCGACGGACTGGAAGGGATTTATCGATCTGGGGACCCTGACGAAGCAGACCTCCGAGGCAACGCAAAACAAATACGCCAACGTCATTGAAAAAATGCGCAACCCCGACAAGAGCTCCTTTGTTTTTGTCATGTATCCTGAGTACACACCGATGATCGAGGCCTGGCGGGCCTCCGAGGATCTGAAGAAACAGGTGGGCATCGAAACGGCGATGGTAGCCGTCAATTATATTCTGCCCCGGGATGCGGGGAATAACGCCTTTTTCGGCAAGAGAAGAAGGCAGCAGGAAAAATACCTGGGCGAAATCGAGGAGCGATTCAACAAACCGATGATCTTTGCCCATCTCCTCGATCACGAGCCGAAAGGACTGGCAGCGCTGAGACTGATGGGACAGGATATTTGCGGCTTGAATTGACGGTTTGATCCCAGAGCATAGGACAGGACAGGGAGGTTGGCGAAATGATCAAAATACCCGTCTTGGCTGTATTGACAGGCGGCCAGGGAACGATTCTGGAACTTGAGATCGATGCTGTCAAGGAGGGAAAGGGCCAGCTTTTTTTTGATTCCCGGCTTTTTTTGGATGAGGTGGCGCGTACGGCGCTGAAAACGGCATTTTCTCTGATAGATGTGGGGAATACAGACATTCTGGTACGCCTCGTTGGGGAAAAGGATTTCTGCCTCTGCAGCGGCAGTTTTGCCCTCCCCGTCTATCTGGGAATGTATGCCTGTGTCCGCGGTCTGGAGCTTAAACCAGGGGCCTATGCCACGGGCTGCATCAACGATAAAGGTGAAATCACCGCAGTCGGCGATTTGGCAGAAAAAATCAGGGTAGTCCTGGGCAAGGCCGAATGGCTTCTTGTTCCCGAGAACCAGGCATTGCCGGTAAAAGGGATTGAGATAGTCGAGGTAGCCGATCTCTAGAACACCGCTGAGTATGCATTGATTGATCCGGCGGAAATGTCATCTGCAACGACTGATAATTAAAGGAGTATGGTGATGGAGGCAAAGATTATTATTTACGGAAGAGAGAAGAACCTGCCAAGCTGGCAGAGATGCTGGCCCTGTCAGGGGGCAAGCGGCAGGTTCCCGTGATCGTGGAAGGAGACAGAGTGACCGTCGGCTTCCACGGCGAAACAACCCTGCGGGGCGCTGTTCCCCTTTTCGGCGGCACTTGACCGGTGAATCAGGCTCCTCGTTGAAGAGTCCCAAAGAAAGACGTAAGCATTTTAATATTATTCATTATCATACCCGATCAAGGGTGTGTGATTAGGAGGAAACATGCTGGAAGTAACTGAAAAAGCGAGTGAAATGATTAAGGACGCCCTGAAAAGTCATAAAACCCCGCCCGCCATTCGGATTGTCCTGCAAAGAGGCTGAGGCGGCCCCTCGCTGGGCATGACTCTGGACGAGTCACAGGAAAGCGATGTTGTTTTCACGGATAGGGGGATTCAGTATCTCATCGAAAAGAATCTGTTTGAAGAAGTAAAACCTGTCAAGGTTGACTTCACGAGGTCTTTTAGGGGATCGGGCTTCCGGCTGACATCGAATCTATCCAAAAGGCCGGCATTTGGGAACGGATGCAGCAGTTGCTGAAATGTAAACTATGAAGGTTATTTTAAGCTGGTTGTCCACGCTCTGGGCGGCTTGTCCCTATACCATGCTGGGAAAGAAAGCCCTTCAGTCGATTCGTGGAGATACAAAACCTGTCAGACCAGTCAGCGAAAGGGCTCGTCATCTGGAAGGACAGGTTCGCATCGGATGGGCGATTGTGCTGGTGGGCTTTTTCTGCCCGTTTTTCTGGATCACCCTATTCTCGGGTGCCACAGGTCAGACGCTGTATTTTAACGCGATCCATTCCGGTCTGGTCATATTATTCGGTCTGGGCTATCTCGCAAGAAGCCGGATGGCCCTGTTCCGAGAAAGACGAAAAAGGAAAGATTAACTGAGAAAATTATTGTCTTCACTTTCTGTCGCGGCATAATAACGCCCTGTCCATCATGCATCACTCCACGTGATCAATCCGATCAAGGCTATCGTCTGGATGAACACGGATGAACAATTGTGGAAAAAAGGCAAGGGGTGCATTTTTTTCTTGACAAAATACTTTCAATGCATTATCTACTTTTCCCATGAAAATAGTAGACATTAAGTCTTCTGGTCAATTTTGGGAAATTAACAGTGAAAGGCCCCCTCAAGGCGGGGATAACGAAACCATGAAGAATCATTCAGCATTGCCGAGAACCATAACCGCGAGACAGGCTCGTCGCGAAGACGCCGCCCGTCTGCCCATGATGATGTGTTGTCCCATGCATACCCGCCACCGGAGATGGGGAGGTTCGTTCATGTAATTCACTGGCAACAGTCAGAGCACTTATATAAGACGACGAAGCCCGTCAACCGGAAGCGATACGCAACGGTTGGCGGGCTTTTTTATTTTTTGACAACAAACAAATTAAAACACAGGAGGAAAAGAAAATGGCGGAAAGAAGATTGGAAACATTGGCATTACACGCGGGACAGGAAAGTCCCGACCCTACGACCGGCGCCCGGGCCGTACCTATTTATCAGACGACCTCATATGTCTTCAAAGACACGGACCATGCGGCAAGCCTCTTCGGCCTTCAGGAATTCGGCAACATTTATACGCGGATCATGAATCCCACGACGGATGTCTTTGAAAAGAGGATCGCCGCCATCGAAGGAGGGACGGGCGCACTGGCCGTGTCCTCGGGACAGGCCGCCGAAACGTTTGCCATCCTGAACATTACCCGAGTGGGAGACGAGATCGTCTCGGCCGACAATCTCTACGGCGGGACCTATCAGCTCTTTCACTATACCCTTCCCAAGCTGGGGCGAACGGTCAAGTTTGTCGATTCCAAAAAGCCGGAAGCGTTCAAAGCAGCGATCACCGAAAAGACCCGGGCCATCTATGCCGAGAGCATCGGCAATCCCAAGCTGGATGTCCCCGATTATGAAGCGATTGCGAAGATTGCCCATGAGGCGGGAATTCCCTTCATCGTCGACAACACCGTCGGAGTCGGCTTGATCAAACCCATCGACTACGGGGTAGATATCCTGGCCACCTCGGCGACGAAGTTCATCGGCGGGCACGGCACTTCCATTGGCGGCGTGATCGTCGACGCGGGCAAGTTCAACTGGGGAAACGGAAAGTTCCCGGAGTTCACCGAACCGGACCCGAGTTATCACGGCCTGAAATTCTGGGACGTCTTCGGCAACTTTCCCGGCCTGGGCAATGTGGCCTTCATCATCAAGGCCAGGGTGCAATTGCTCCGGGATATCGGGGCGACGCTCAGTCCCTTCAATTCGTTTCTCTTGCTCCAGGGGCTGGAGACCCTGCCCCTGAGACAGCGGCAGCACTCGCAAAACGCCCTGGAAGTGGCAAAATTCCTGAGAAAACATCCCCAGGTCAGTTGGGTCAATTACCCCGGTTTGGTAGATCATCCCAGTCATGCCCTGGCGGTGAAGTATTTCGGCAGTCATTACGGGGCGCTGGTGGGGTTCGGCATCAAGGGGGGATTGGAAAAAGGGAAGAAATTCATCAATTCCGTGAAGCTTCTCTCCCACCTGGCCAATATCGGCGACGCCAAGAGCCTCGTGATTCATCCCGCTTCCACGACTCATTCCCAACTGACAAGAGCAGAACAGGAAGTGACGGGCGTTACGGAAGATTTCATCCGCCTCTCCATTGGCCTCGAAAACGTGGAAGATATCAAGGAAGACATCGATCAGGCCCTGAATAAGGCGGCAGCCTGAACGGGAAAAGAAAGGGAGTGGAAAAATGAAAATATATGAAGACATTACCAAGACCATCGGGCGAACCCCGCTTGTCGAATTGCATCGAATGTCCACCGGGACAAAGACCCGGGTGGTTGTAAAACTGGAATCCTTCAACCCCCTCTCCAGTGTGAAGGACCGGATCGGTGTGGCCATGATCGACGACGCCGAAAAGAAGGGCCTCTTGAAACAGGGCGCCGTCATTATCGAGCCTACGAGCGGCAACACGGGCATCGCTCTGGCTTTTGTTGCCGCCGCGAAGGGCTACCGCCTGATTCTCACCATGCCGGACACCATGAGCCTGGAAAGGCGGCAGCTTCTGGAAATTTTCGGGGCGGAGCTCGTTTTGACACCGGGCGTCGAAGGCATGAAAGGGGCCGTCGGAAAGGCCGAGGAACTGGCCGTGACGATCCCCGGCGCGGTCATCCTCCAGCAGTTCAATAACCCGGCTAATCCCGAGATTCATAGAAAGACGACGGCCGAGGAGATTTGGAACGATACGGACGGCCAGGTGGATATCCTTATTGCCGGTATTGGCACGGGGGGAACCATCACCGGCGTCGCCGAAGTGATCAAGAAAAGAAAGCCCTCATTCCGGGCCATCGCCGTCGAACCTGAAGGTTCGCCGGTGCTTTCGGGGGGGCAGCCGGGACCACACAAGATTCAGGGGATCGGCGCCGGCTTTGTCCCTCAGGTGCTCAACCGGGAAATCATCGACGAGGTGATCAGGGTCTCCAATGAAAATGCCGGGATCGTGGCCAGGCGCCTGGCCAGGGAAGAAGGCATTCTCGTGGGCATATCGAGCGGCGCCGCCCTCTGGGCTGCTCTGGAAGTGGCGAAAAGAGAGGAAAATCAAGGGAAACTCATCGTTGCCGTCCTTCCCGATACGGGAGAGCGGTATTTGTCCACTTGGCTGTTCAAAGAATAGAGGTAGAGTTATCATATGGATCAGCAAGAGAGATATAAACTGAATGTCCAGTTGGCGCAAATGCTGAAAGGCGGCGTCATTATGGATGTCACCAATGTAGAACAGGCACTGCTTGCCCAAGAGGCAGGAGCGGTTGCTGTTATGGCATTAGAGCGGGTGCCGTCTGACATCAGAAAACAGGGCGGTGTTGCAAGAATGTCTGACCCCAAAATGATTAAAGAGATTAAGCGGGCTGTGTCAATCCCCGTTATGGCTAAGGCAAGGATCGGGCATATTGTTGAGGCGCAAATTCTTGAGGCGCTGGGCATTGATTACATTGATGAAAGCGAGGTTTTAACACCCGCCGATGATATGTACCATATAGATAAACACCAATTCAAAATTCCTTTTGTATGCGGAGCAAGAAATCTTGGTGAAGCACTAAGGAGAATAGGTGAAGGTGCAGCGATGATCAGAACAAAAGGGGAAGCTGGCACAGGCAACGTTGTTGAGGCGGTAAGACACATGAGAACCATTATGGGAGAAATAAGAAGGCTTACAAATCTGCCAAGAGAGGAATTAATGACATTTGCAAAAGATATTGGCGCCCCATATGAATTAGTTGTGAAGCTTGCTGAAACAGGCAAACTTCCTGTTGTGAATTTTGCGGCAGGAGGCATAGCAACTCCGGCAGATGCTGCTTTGATGATGCGGCTTGGCAGTGAGGGTGTGTTTGTTGGTTCTGGTATATTTAACGCCCAAAACCCGGAGAAAATAGCCAAAGCCATTGTAAGAGCAACAACATTTTATAATGACCCTGCTATTGTTGCAGAGGTTTCAGAAGACTTGGGAGAGCTCATGAAAGGCATAGAGATTTCACAGATCGCGCCTGAAAACACGCTTGCCAACAGGGGGTGGTGACGGGTGGTAACCATTGGGGTTCTAGCTTTACAGGGGTCTGTAATCGAACACATCGAAATGCTGAACAGGATAGATGATGTGCAGGCCATTGAAGTTAAAACCCTTGAAGCATTGGAATTGATATCTGGGCTCATACTTCCCGGCGGAGAGAGTACAACCATTTCAAAGCTTATGAATAACTTTGGACTAATGGATCCAATTCGTCATAAGATTTGGGAAGGCATGCCTGTATGGGGTACCTGTGCAGGTATGATTCTTTTGGCAAAAGAGATCATCGGGGAAGAAGGTATGCATCTTGGTGTAATGGATATTTCTGTCAGGCGTAATGCCTATGGCAGCCAGCTTGACAGCTTTACAACTTTCATATTGGTACAAAAGGTATGCAATAGTGAAATACCTCTTGTATTTATTCGTGCACCTTGGGTAGAAAGATCCTCAGAAAAAGTAAAGATACTTGCTCAAATTGACGATAAGATAGTTGCAGTTGAACAGGGCAACATGATCGCTACCTCATTTCATCCTGAGTTGACGGATACTCTGAGCTTCCATGAATACTTTGCCAGAAAAGTTGAAAAATTCATGAAGTTAAAAATTCGGGGGAAACGAATAAATCGTTGATCCAATTGGACGATACGGCTTGTTTTTAACTTTTAACCATTGCAAAACACATTATTACTATAGACAGCAGAAATAGTGTAAATGAATGGTAATAGATTTTGAGGAAGGCTTTTAAAAGAAGACGCCGCAGAATTATTTTGAGAAAGTGTGCCGTGACACCTTCGACAAGCTCGGTCGGAACGACCCTTCAATGCGCCTAACCTGACAAAAGCTGAGGATATCACGGCAGCAGTCAATACAAAATTTACTATTATGCCGTACTGAAGAACAAGAAAAAGCAGCCCGCAAAGGAACTCGTATATCTAATCAATGTTTCCAATCATGAATTAAGCCGGCTATATACTAAAAACGTTGACACATGAACCAAACCATGCCCCTATATATTTTGTAATTTTTAAGTGGAATCGAAATGAAATGCATAAATTGATAATACAACAAATATGTAATGAAATAAGATTATTAGCAGCGGAGAAGATACTCTTTCCCCGAGCTTATCTGTACGATGCCATAGCTCCTTCCATTTAAATTAAAGACGCGATCTGTACGCATTAATGACCGTCGCGTCATATGTAAATTGAGAATTGATATTATCATTCACAGATTATTTACTCTTCCGAATCAGGCATTGTAGGGGGAAGTTGGACGGAGTAACCTTCATCCGAGGGGATTTGGTTTGTGGCCTCGATCAACTCATAAAATATTGACATATACATTCAGAAGATGCATTCTTAAAATGATAAATATTTAATAATAAACTAAAGAGTTAAAGGCATACCATCCGAAAGGGTTGAACGAAAAACCGTAGGGACTTCGTTGTACGACGGCTGGCGACCGATTACCCTAGTCTTGGTAGCTATAGCGCAACATGATCACCATCTCATTTGATCCTGTGATAGCGGATAATAATTGCATCCATGAATACTATGCCTGTATGCCTGGATTTTCAGTCAGTGTTTATGAGCTGTGGTGTCTGCATAAATGGATATGTTCTCATTGTTTCGAAAAAACACACTGGATATCATCAACAATTATCTGATCCAACTGTCCGGAGCCTGCCATATTCTTCAAAATTATAATAGCATTATTATGATTCATAGGGTCTCGATACGGCCTCACCTCTCGAAGCGCCTGATAAATGTCCAGGCAAGTTATTAATCGCGAGTTGAAGTCAAGATCTTTAGCAGTCAAACCGTCCGGATATCCGGAACCGTCTAACTTTTCGTGGTGGTTGGATGCCCATCTGGTTATATCTTCGAAGCCTTTTATGTCTTGCAAACAAAGTCTGGTTACCACTGGATGCATCTTGATTTCTTCAAATTCTTCACTGGTTAATTTCCCCGGCTTATCCAATATATCGTTTCCAATAACTAACTTACCAAGATCATGTAGATCCGTTGCGATTAGCATCTTCAGTTCCATAATTTTGTCCATCTTATAATATTCAGCCATTTTTTCGAGCTTCTCTGAAAGCCCTGAAGAATGTCTCTGGGTAAATTCTGAGTGGGCATCAATAATTTTCGAAAAAGTTTTTGTTATTTTGCGAATTTCGCTAAAACTCAACTCATTGGAAAAAACAGGAATTATTCGGGCCAGGCTTTCATTAATATTCATGTCCGAAATTCCCTGCCAAAATTCATGACGTGATGCAATTTTAACAAACAAATCTGATAACAATGGGGAGAAGAACAAATTACGGTGTTTTTGAACATATGTAATGATACTTTCACCCTTGGAATCGATTTCTAAATCAAAGTTAAGGTCCAATGTATCTGCAAGTGCAATAATCTGAGCAAATAAAGGAATTTCATTTTGAAATAATTCAAAAAAACCAGAGCCATCATATTTTTCATGATGGTATTTAATAATGTTGCACGGATTTGTTAAGAAAGGAAAATCTTTGATATTATCATCGCCAATGGTGCAGTGTGCTTTTTTGCTTTCCATGATGTTGATTTTTTCTTTAGTGGTACACGACAATTTATCCTGCAGAATTTTCATTGTTGCGCCATTATCATGCATTATTGCCAACGAAGCCAGGTCAAACAATTCTTCATCAGATAATTGTAGCTCTCGAGCAATATTAACTGATATATAGGCGATCCTTTTTGAATGATTTGTAGGCATACCAAAGAGATTTATTTCAATAGTATCTAGTGTGTTTGCCATAGAACCTAAAAATTCGTTTAAATTGAAGTTCATTGCCGCATCTCCTAGAGAGTAAGACAAGTTACAGAATACCAAGTATGTTTAGAATAACACATATTCTGGATTTCAAGACTCGTATTAATGTTTCGAACTTATCTGTTAAATACCTGAAAACGTAAATGGACAAATACAATTTTTTTAAAGTATAGTCCTGAAAAGTCGGAGGAAGCAAAGGGCATACGGGAGGATTTTATGCAGAAGGCTGGTTATATTGCCGTTCGTGTTGGGATTTTGAGAATTATATCCTTGGTATTTATTATAAAGATAATATCATTAAAACATAGAATTATATGAAATTGCGTTATCTATTACTTGTCAAATGGAACGGGGGGTAATTGCGTGTCAAATTTGGATTTGAACAATTCGATATTCTAATAAATTTGTCATTAAACACTATATTATCCCTCCGTAATCAGAGCAATCAATTACTTCACTAACTAAAAATATAGCGTACTTCGTAATTTGATACATTTAAATTAGTAAACTAGGACTGCAAGTTGTTGTTAGAATGTTCAAAGAAAAATTTGAATTGTATGACAGACGTATAAAACTGCTTTTGGTTACATTCTCAGGAAAAGGGGCTAGAGGAATGATCATATGGTATTAAAGATTAATTAATGAATAATATAAATCAAATTAAGTAATGCAAACTTAAGCTGCCAAATAGAAAATTTAATAATTGAATAATCCAAAAAATAATCGGTGTCACCTTCAAGGAGCATATAGCTGTATCCCTCATACAAAATTAGCCCTGAGAATCTAGTATAGGACATGATTCTGTGCTTTCTTCGATGTCACAGAACCTGCAAACACGGTTGCGGCCGCTGTTTTTTGCCTTATACAAAGCTTTGTCTGAACGTCCGACAAGCATATCTGCGTTATCTCCCTGTGAAAACGCTGCAACACCAAAACTACAGGTCTGGTGTTCCGCCTGCTCAAACATTTCGGAAGCCATAGCGGTCCGTATCTTTTCTGCAACAGCGAAGGCTTCATCAATGGTCGTGTGAGGAAGGATCAGCAGGAATTCTTCTCCGCCCCATCGTCCTACCGTATCAGTAGACCGGACATTCTCACGCAGGATGTTTGCCATTCGAGTGAGTACTACATCCCCGACATTGTGCCCATAGGAGTCATTGACTCTCTTAAAGAAATCTATGTCCATCATAATAACGGAAAAGTGTTCATTGTATCGTTCCGCCTCATCTATTCTAAACTCAAGAATTGCATCAAGTTTTAACCGGTTGTATATTTTTGTGAGCTTATCGATTTCAGAAATCTTCGTTAGTTCCTTGTTGGCATCTTCCAACTCAGAAGTGACCACTCCGATAAAATGGACTAATCGGGATACAATGCGGGAGTGTTTATTCGCATATGGGTCTATGCTCATCAATTCTTTAGCATTCATTTTCGTTGTGAAATTCAAACTGGACCGTTTCTTGTTTTCGCCTTCCCGCATACCTACTGCAACCATAGTTGAATTGAGTGCCCGGATCTTGTCTCCGCTCCCGAAAAATTCTCCGTATGTGTAGAATCCAAACGTGGGTGATATCGAATCAAACGGCAGCGTCTCGAGGTCAATTTCTTTTTGCAGCAAGAAACGGCGGCAGATACAGCTATAAAGGAAAATGGCATCAGGGTCGAAGTTATTCATTTGATTATGAATTCCAATAGCGTCTTGTATAATTGTTTCCGGGTTGCCATAACCTATGCGAAATTTTTCCCCTTCATTCAAATCCGCTGCGAACTGAATGGCTCCATTCTGATCTGCGAAAAATGGCACACGAGTAATCGTTTCACCATCCCTTTCCAGCAAGAAGGGAAATTCCAATGCATTCATGAAAAATTGTCCGTCGTTCGGGATATTCAAATAACGATTATAGACTTCAAATGCATTCTCACCGTCAACGGTTTTGACATACATACCGTCCGTCTCTGTAATGGTCATTTCTTTACTGAGTGGCTGCCAACCAAGATATGTCCGGGAAAAAATATGCAAATTATTACCTAAAAAGACAACAGCAACCACTCCGTGGTTCATATATTCGTTTCCAGAAAAAACCAATGAAGTCTCTTCTGACTTGTAAACACCGGCACCACCCCCGAAAACCGGGTATCTATTCTCTTTTTGAAACATTCCCTGTAAAAGGTGCCCTCCATTTATTGTGAGCGGAGTTGCCAGTAGAAGCACTCCGGCAATATCCTGACCAGCAGCATTAATAGCTTCTACCAACTGCTCTCCCGTCTTGAATTCATCTCCTGGAATACAGGATACCGCAACCGGGGTAATTCTGGCTTCTTCGAAAAAAGAGAACGATATGATCGTTGAGTCAATGTAGAGACGTCCCTGAGCAATCTCACCAACAGATGTACAACCAACCCTAACGGCTGCTGGCAGTTCAGCTTCAAGTACGTAAGAGATACTCTCTATCCATAACGAATCTGTATGCGACGTAAATACTTGAATTAAAATAGAAGTGGATTTTTGCGCATATAAACGAATTTCATGTGAACGCAGGTACGATGTAAGTGCTTGGCTGTCGGTGAAAATATGATACGTATTTATCATATTTATATGCAACCTCCTCTCGTTTAAATGCATAAACTCGTTTTTGAAAAAACTTTATATAAAGATCGAGGCATCAAGCCGGTCATCCGTCGCTTTTCATGAGTACGCCAAGTTGTATTTCTCTACTGAGTTCACGTGTTCGTATGCGTCCAATCGTATAACTTTATAGTAGCTTATTGCGACACATTGTCAATACTTGTAGTATTTGAGGTTATAATGCATCTGTTAAATTTCTTTGTCTTCTAGTATACTAACATTTAAATAATACTTAATATATTTGGAATATTGGCAAATTAGTATGATATTGAATGTCTTTGATGAGATGAAGACAATAACTTTTTAAATTCAAACTGAAGAAGCAATAAAGTGTTAAGACACTTATAAAGATCATTTGAGGTAAGCGAATGAAACATACCAAAAAAACTATCATGGTATTACTTGTAATAGTTGTAATTATAATTACGTTCCATAGTCAATATGTGGCTCAACTAAAAGATATCGAAATTACGGCAAAATCAAAAGAATCTCAAATCAATCGCCACATAGATTTAAGCAAAGGCTTTGTTGACCTGATGGCAATATATGGCAATAATACTTTTGAAAACGGTAAAATTAGTGATTCAGAACTTTATAGCCTTCTTTCAAATAATTTGAGTTTGAACAGCTATAATCTTGATGCCGCTGGTGGAACAAAACATGAGAAAATTGTGGGCAATCTGACTGGGACGGGAAGTATTCCTGAAAATGATGCTAATCGAGATGAAGTGAATCTTGCACTGCAATTTAACCAGCAATTTGCGAGTATATATAAAAGAATTCCTGATGTTGCCTGGATATATTATACAAGCGAAAATAATTTTATAAATTTGTTCCCATGGGTCTCGTCAACCGACTTTAGTTATGATAAAGCATTAAAATCAGAAGTGTTCTATACGACTGTGAATCCTCAAAATAATCCTCTTCGTGAATCCCGATGGACACCGGTCTATTTAGATCACGCAGGGAAAGGATTGATGGTATCATTATCAAGTCCAATATATGCCGGAGATACGTTTAAAGGAGTTGTATCTCTTGATTTAACAAATGATCAACTCAGTGAGATAATCAGCTCTGATTATGACATTTATATGATAGATGAAACAGATACGTTAATAGCATATAGCCACAATATCAAGAATGAGACAGAGGTTTCCACTTTCAAAACAATACTGAATAGTACTGATAGTTATGTGAGTGCAATGAAAGAAGTAAATAGTAATACCGTCCAGATAGTAGGGAATTATTACATATATTCCGTTAGTTTTACTAATGCACCATGGAGAATGTTATTTCGAGTACCTGTGTGGTTGATTGTTGGAAAATCTGCATTATTCACTTTGCCGATCATGACGATTTGCTTACTATTGTTATTTACCTTTTTTGAAGTTGAAAAACGGAAAAGATCGGAGAGACAACTGACAAAATCATTTGAAGAATTATCGTCATATCAGACACTTCTTGAAAATGCTGCAAAATATGATTTCCTAACAGCCTCTGTAAACAGAAGAGGTATGATGGACATATTTAATAAGAACATTCAAACTAATGGGAAAATTGAAAAATCAGTTATATTCATAATGGGTGATATTGATAATTTCAAACAGTTCAATGACATGTATGGACACGCTGCAGGCGACAAGGTTTTAATTGAGATTGCCAATACCATGCGGAAAAACATAAAAAATGATGAGGTTGTATGCAGGTGGGGTGGAGAAGAATTTGTCATAATGCTTCTTGAAAGAACATACGACGAAGCTATTCTTATTGCAAAAAATATTAGGCGAGAAATTGATGAAAATATTATTCCGTGGGAAAATTCGATTCAACTACGAGCAACAATGACCTTTGGTGTAGTTGAGTATGACAATGCTCTAAGTTTTGATATGAATATTTCAAATGCTGATCACGCTCTTTACGTTGGCAAAGAGAAGGGAAGAAACCAGGTAATCGGATATCGCGAATGTAATAATTGACGATTGAACGGATTGGGGTGAATGATTTGCAGACAGAAGTTTCAGTTTCAGTATTATATCTGATTATTGGCACTTTGTTAGTTTTGTTACTTGCTTCCGGGGGATTCTTATTTATCAGATACAAGATAACGGAATTTCAAAAACTTCTTAAGGCAAGTGCAGATGAGTTCCAAAGTATTTTTGAGCATCCCTCTGTCGGTATTTGTACCACATCCCTTGACGGTAAATTTTTGAACGCTAACAAAAGATTCTGCGATATTTTGGGATATAGTCTAAATGAGCTCTTTTCCATGCCATGTGTTGATCTTTATTTTCCGGATTTTCAAATAGACAGAAAAGAGGGAGCAAAAAAATTGCTCGATAATAAGAGCGCATATGTGTTTTTTGAAAAACAGTATGTTCAAAAGAATGGTCATACGGTTTGGCTGGGTATTACAGCATATCTTCATAAATATCCTAATATACCTGTTTGTTTCGTTACTACAATTCAAGATATTACCTCTACAAAACAATATGAAAGTGACTTGAGTATCAGTGAAAACAGGCTTAAAGGCGCTCAAGCTATTGCACATATTGGAAATTGGGAACTTACTGTCAGCGATCAAAAACTATGGGCATCGGAGGAAGCCTTCAAGATCTATGGAATTAATAGAGAAAATTCCATTCTTCCACTTGCGTTGGTGCAGAAGACGGTGAATGATGCTGACAGACCTAAATTAGATCATGCACTAAGGCTATTAGTTGAGAAAAACGAGAAATATGATGTTAATTTTCGAATCATTCGTGCTAGTGATGGCGATGAGCGATATGTTCATTCACGTGCAATTTTGGAATTCGACATAAATGGCAGACCAGAAAAAGTCGTAGGTACAATACATGATATTACTGAAATAATGCAGGCAGAAGAAATTATTGTTCAAGCCAAAGAAAAGTATGAAATGCTTGCGAATGAGTTTCGAAAAAAACAATCGCTATTAATCTCACTAATAAATTCAGTGCCGGATTTGATATTTTATAAAGACATAGATGGTGTTTATCTGGGCTGCAATCGTGCATTTGAGCTTTTTGCCGGCAAGGCGGAAAATGAGCTTGTGGGTCTAACAGACTTCAATATTTTTGACAAGAATGTGGCTGAACAATTTAGAGAAGCAGATATTAAAATGATGGAAGAACGGTTGACACATATTTTTGAGGAAACAGTATCATATCCCGATGGGCGGCAAGTAGTACTGGAAACATTAAAAACACCCTACTACGAAACTGAAAGTAAGGTCATTGGCCTTATTGGTATTAGCAGAGATGTTACAGAACGCAAACGAAAAGAAGAAGAAATCAATTATCTTAACTGTCATGACACATTAACAGGACTTTATAATCGGAGTTTTTTTGATCAGGAAAAAAAGCGACTTGATACCGAAAATCAGTTTCCTTTGTCAGCAATTATTGGTGATATTAATGGTCTTAAGCTCATTAATGATACCTTGGGATTTGAAGAAGGAGATAGATTAATTTTCAAAATCGCCAGACTGATCAAGAGTTGTTGCCGTCCGCAGGATATTGTAGCAAGAACAGGCGGTAATGAGTTCAGTATACTTTTACCTCAAACCACGACTGAAACAGCCGTTAGCATAATGGATCACATTATGAAGACCTGTGAAGGAAACATCAGTAGTCTCGAAAACGAAACATACTATACCAATATATCTTTGGGTCATGCAGCAAAAATATCAGAAGGTGAGTCAATTGACGGAGTGATAAGGAATGCCGAAGATCTTATGTACAAGCGTAAGCTCCTGGCACGCAAGAGCATGCACAGTACAATTATTGCTTCGATGAAAGCAACTATGTTTGAAAAGAATCAGGGAACGGAAGAGCATGCTGAAAGACTGGTTAAGCTAACAAGATTGGTGGGAAAAAAATTAGGGCTTAATGAGGACAAGCAGGGTGAACTTGAACTTTTATCAACTCTGCATGATATCGGAAAAATTGGCATTAGTGATAGTATTATCAACAAACCAGGAAAATTAACGAAAGAGGAATGGGTTCAGATGAAAAAGCACCCCGAAATCGGCTATAGAATAGCCACATCGACGAAGGAACTTTCTTCTATTGCTGATTATATTCGATGCCATCATGAGCATTGGGATGGCAAGGGGTACCCGCTAGGCCTCAAAGGTGAAGAAATTCCTCTGCTTTCACGCATCCTTTCGGTAGTTGATTCTTATGATGCAATGACACAGGATAGGCCTTACAGAAAAGCCATGTCAAAAGAAATGGCTATAGCTGAAATAAGAGATAATGCAGGGACTCAGTTTGACCCTGAGATTGCAGAACTGTTCCTGGATATAATTAAGGATTACGATCACTAGATATGAGACGGATATCAATGCTCGGCATGCTCCTTTTCAAATTTTTATTTTAGCGCTTAACTATTGTTGAATGTGTTACTACGATGTTTATACTCATTGGTGGTGGATAAAAACATACCGTTGCTAACAGTTTCAATTAGTCCCAGTCTTTTCCTAATACTTTTTCGACGAAAATTCTTGCAATTGTCGGATCAAACTGTGTGCCGGAACACCTTTTAATTTCACTTATGGCTTCTTCTTCACTAAACTCTTTGCCGTAATTTCTATGACTGGTCATCGCGTCATAGGAATCTGCGACTGCAATTATCCTTGCCTGAAGTAAAATTTCTTCACCCTTAAGCCCTTGCGGGTAGCCCGTTCCATCCCATTTTTCCTGATGCTCAAAAATATAATCGCCTATTTCTGAGAATTCACTGGCCGCGCTTAATATTCTCTGGCCTATTTCAGGATGCTGTTTCATTACGGCCCATTCATCTGCATCCAACTTGTCCGGTTTATTCAGCGTGTTATCATCAATTCCTATTTTACCGATATCATGCATTAGCCCGGCTATTTTAATACGGTAAACGGTTTCCTTCTCGAAGTTCATCTTGAGAGCAATCGCTTCGCAGAGTTCACCAACCCGTTTTGAATGAAGCATTTCTCTGTGATTTTTTTCATAAAGTGCATTCATAATCAGGTCTATTGTATTTCTTCTGGTACTTGAACTGCTAAGCTGTTTATTCTTATACATCTGGTCTTCCGCAGTTTTGATTATGTCTTGTATGTTTTCATGCTCATCTTTTTTCACTTCATAACCAAAAGATACGGAGATATCCAGTGTGCCTACTTTTTCGTTTTTCAGCAGCTCATTGATACGCCCAATTATCTGCTCAACCTGGCTTTTATCCGTTTTAGGGAGCAATATGACAAATTCATCCCCGCCAAGTCTTGCAATAATATCATCTGCCCGGCATCCGGTCGATAATACATGAGCTACTTTCTTAAGAAGTTCATCCCCCATAACATGCCCAATAGAATCATTAATAATTTTTAACCCGTTTACGTCACTCATGATAATAGAGATAGGATAATTCCTTTTTGTATCTAAACGCTTTAACTCTTCTTCGTAAAATCTGCGATTGTATAAGCCAGTGAGCTGGTCATGATAACTTAAGTGCCTGATTTCCTCTTCCCGTTGTTTATATTCGGTAATATCTCTCGATAAAGCGACAAACCCTAAATAATCCCCGTCATTTTCATAACATACAGCAGCTGAGAAAAGAACAGGTATTTTAGTGCTATTTTTGGAAATGAACGAAATATCTTTGTTGCGAATAGGATTATGAGGCAGTGTATGAATGACTTGTTCCATTTCTGATTTTATATCCGAAGGGAAAAGTATTTCAATTGGCTTTTCGAGCAAATCCGCTTTTTCATATCCCAAAAGAGTTAATGTTTCAGTATTGACATAAGTAATCAGCCCTTGGGGATTCACTAATACTACCGAGTCAACAATCGTTTGAAGAATCGTTTCGGATGCAAGTGTTGGAGACAGCGTTATTAATTGATATTTTAATATAGCGTACAAAATCCCCAATAACCAAATCATCAGACCGGTAACAGTAATATCAGGGATTTCGATATTGATGAAAATTTTCGTGAAAAATACAAGTGCCATACTAAATAGAAAGGAAATTACGGCTGACAGTAATATTATCTTCGTTTGTTTGCGTTCTCTCATAGATGTGGAGTTTTTCAGCATTAAATAACATAAAATAATATTTAAAGTCCCGGATAGTGCTAAGGAAGCTATAAAAAGACCAAACCATACCGTTCCGACATTAGTAATGGGTATCCAGCCGAATTGATTATGAATAAAATCACTGACGAATAGATCGTGTTTTAGTGCTTGAGATAAAAATATTGCTGCCGGCAAATAAAGAATTACATATATCCACCATTTTTTTAACAATCTTTTCTTTTTTGTGTATATTAAGAAAAAGTGAATTGAAGTGCTCGCAAATGTGCAATATCCCAAAGAAGCTATCGTACTCCAAAGTATACTGCTGGCTTTGTCAGGCGAGTCAGTTGAAGCAGCTAGAGAAAACGACCAAATGAAAAGACACAGGTTAAGTGCAAAAAACGCCCTATTTAACGCTGCATTTCTGTCCTTGAAGAGCATGACAACGCCAATAATAAGATAAATGATGCTGCATAAAAACAATAAGTGTGAGAATAAATTCATATAATTACTCCACTTCGTCATATTTTCAAAAGAGTTGTAGAATTTATACGCTATTCACTTGGCAGGTAAATTATGGAAATTTGGAGGGTAGGCATTTTATTTATCTTTAAATTCGCGATATAACCATATAGGGTCATGATAACAATTAAACGAGTAATATGCAATTGTCATCGCCGGATTAACTCCAACGGATGAAACCATATTAAGATTCGGATTGTTTAAGAGTGGTTATGCAGAGAAACTGGGGGAATGTGTTAAATTTTTCAAACCGCTCATTTTTATTTTACACTGGATCATCATCAGCAAAGAAAAATTGCATTTTTTTAGAATCCTTGAAGTCGTACTGAACATTCTGATAGAATCCTCTGCGATATTTTCCCGGGGTCGTACCATAAATTTTTCGAAAACTGGCTATGAAAGCCCTGCTGTCAGAAAATCCGCACTCCTGGGCTATTTCAATAAGTGACAGATCACTATTTGTAAGTAGCTTGTATGCATGGTACATGCGAATCTTGGTTATATGTTTTTTATATGTTGTTCCCATGTAATCGCGGAAGATACGCGCCAAATGTTCTTTAGAAATGCTGCAGGCCTTTTCAAGGTTTTCCATCTTGACATCATCCTGATAATGGCTGTCCACATAGTCCATGATTTCACGGCAGCGCTTCCGGTATTTTTTCGAATCAATGGATTGGGGCGTGAATTCGTCCCATCTGAAATTGGATAGCAGAATATATGCAATGTCGCATATGATGCTGTTTATCCGGAGTTGAGCATATTTATCATCATTTCGCATAGCAAAAACATGGTATAGCTTTTCGCAGCTGCTCATTAACCTGCGGTATTCTTCTTTCTCCTTATCCAAATGAAAGAATACAGTATCACCGTTTTTGCCGAATTGCGTCAAAAAACTGTCGGGGAAAATGACATTTACAGCCTCTGAAGTCCCTAATGGAATGCTGCATTCATGCAGGTCACCACTGTTTATCAATAATAAATCGCCTTCCCTGGCAGTAATATGGCGGCCGTTTACTGTATACTGCGTCTCTCCTTTTATTATAAGAGTCAACTCTAAACAATCATGCCAGTGCTTGGCTACATTGGAGATATTGTTTTCTGAAAATAAGTAAATCCAGGAAAGTGAACCGTCGGGCACCTTTACGATTTCATGAAAATTATCCATTTTCTTTTCCCTCCACAACAAGCCTATCAACAGAATAGATTTGACATGCCATTACTGTCAATATAAATGACATCTTTTTGCTATAATGTTGAACGTTTGTGTATAGATAAGATCTATAGGAATAAGTAGAATGAATTCAGAATAGAGATATAAATCCAGCGGCCAGAGTGTTTTGCAATGTGTTTTATCATCGCTTAGCAGTAAAAAATAGTTGCCAAAGGAGTAAAAGCATGGATATCCCCAGCATTATAAAAGCAATGAGCCGAGATCAGAAGGTACTCTTATGTACTGGAAAAAATAATTGGCAGACCACATCTTATGAGGAATTTGGTGTGCCCAGTCTTGTTATGAGTGACGGAACCAATGGTGTACGCTTTCAAAAAGGAAGTACTGAAGAGGATGCTTCAGTTAATTTATTCGATGCACTGGTGAATTTCAGCTTTGACAGCGAGCATGCACTTTCCAATACATATGAGGCAACCTGTTTTCCCACAGGATCAGCACTTGCGAGTAGTTGGAATCCTGTACTTGCCGGTAGAGTGGGAGCAGCGGTTGCAAAGGAGTGCAAGCACTTAGGCATAGGTCTGCTTTTAGGACCGGGCATGAATATTAGACGACACCCTCTGACTGCCCGGAATTTCGAATACTATTCGGAGGATCCGGTGCTGTCCGGTGAGATCGCTGCTGGAATGGTTGAAGGAATACAAGGTGAAGGCGTCGGTGCAACATTAAAGCACTTTGCCTGCAACAACTCTGATACACGACGTACAAAGCTTGACTGTCTTGTCGAAAAACGTGCATTAAGGGAGATATACCTGGCAGGTTTCGAGCGCGCAGTGAAAAAGGCAAAACCAGCCGCCGTAATGGGAAGCTATCCGGCCATCAATGGTGTACAGGCGTGTGAAGACCCATGGCTGCTAACTGATGTTCTGCGCGGCGAATGGGGTTTTGAAGGTATTGTAGTATCCGATTGGGGTGCTGTTAAAGACTCTGCAGCAGCCGCTGCAGCAGGTCTGGATTTGCAAATGCCATTTAGTTTTCAATATGTTGAACAAGTAAATCAGGCGTTAAATGAAGGACTATTATCAGAAAAACAGTTAGACAATAATTGCGAACGTCTGCTTAAACTGATATTTCAATATAACCGAAGCGGAAAAGAAACCTCTGATGTAAATTGGGATGCACAACATGATCTCGCACAGAAAGCTGCGGAGGAATGTGGAGTCTTGTTGAAAAATGAGAATGGAATATTACCGATAGATGTAAAAAGAATGCAAAAAGTTGCAGTACTTGGTGAAGCCGCTGTAAAACCGATTTTCCAGGGAACCGGCTGTGCTGTTGTAAATACTAGAAATGTGGATATTCCGCTTGAGGAATTGAGGCGTGTAATGCCGTTGGCAGATATAAGCTATGCTGCAGGATATTTGACTGATTATACCACTACGAACACACTCTTAGATGAAGCTGCAGACATCGCGTCAAAGGCTGATCTTGCCATAGTAATTGTCGGGAGCCGGCTGCCTGGTGAAAGTGATGAGTATGATCGTATAGATATGGATTTGGAAAGCGGGCATATTCAATTGATTGAAACCGTTAGTGCTGTCCAACCCAATACTGTGATTGTGTTATGTAACGGGGATGCTATTGCTATGCCTTGGGCAAAGGACGTAAAAGGAATATTAGACATGTGGTATGCCGGCGAGGGCACCGGTCGAGCTATGGCCAACCTGCTATCGGGGAAAACAAACCCCAGCGGGAAACTGGCTGTGACTATTCCCAGGACGTTATGTGATACGCCGGCATTTCTTGATTTTCCTCATGAACAAGATATCTCCCGCTACAGGGAAGGGATATTTGCAGGTTATCGTTATTATGATACCAAAGAGGTAGAGCCTCTCTATCCGTTTGGTCATGGACTATCCTATACCAAATTCCGATATGAAAGTATCAATGTAATGCAGCTTAATACGAATGAATATGAGGTTAGAGTACAGATATCAAATTCCGGCAGGTGTACCGGTCAGGAAGTGGTACAACTATATATCTCACCCCGAAATTCTCGCGTTTTTCGCCCGTTAAAGGAGCTAAAGGCATTTGAAAAAGTCTTGCTTTCACCTGGCGAAAGCAAATCCGTAACCTTCACGCTAACTCGCAGAGACTTTGCTTATTTTGACGATAAATGTAACGGATGGCAGGTTGACAGCGATATCTATGAACTTATGGTTGGCGGATCCTCGCGTGA
>DIEQ01000031.1 GCA_002418705.1 Mageeibacillus sp. UBA5770
TCAGCCTTGTTGGTCAGGACAGCATGTTGGATGCTTGCCATAGCCTTTGCGTCTTCCGGGTTGGGAATATGGTTCGGGAATGATCCGTCAGGATCGAGAAATTGGCTGCCGTCAGTATCTGCGCCAAGCGGTCTGAGAACTTTATCGGCAAAAAATCCGCCGGCACCGTTCCCTGCATCTACAAGAATATGGAGTCCATTCAGAGGGTGATCAAAATCAATAGGATCTGCTGCTTCTTTTCGGATATTAGCGACCAGATGACTGGCATATACCGATATAAAATCCATAGATGACACTTCGCCGGGTGTGCCGGCAGTATTTTTGGCTCCGGCAGATGCCAGTTCAAGAATCGCGGTGATATCCTGCTTTTCGAGCCCCCCTTCGGGAGTGAAAAATTTCAGGCCATTTCGGTTAAATGGCAGATGACTTGCCGTAAGCATGATAGCTCCGTCAAACTCATATCCCGGGATAACAGTAGACATGAACATGGCAGGGGTTGAAGCAATTCCGACATCGGTTACATCGCAGCCCGTTTCGCTTAATCCTGATACGACTGCGTCAAGAAGGACCGGGCCGGACAGACGAGAATCGCGTCCGACTGAGATACGAAGCCTTTTGGTCGCGAGATCAGGTTTTTCAGAGAGCCACGCAGCAAAGGACATGGCGATAGTTTTGGCAATTTCAGGTGTCAGATTGACCGGTTCCCCCTCGATACCTTCGAGTGCGACTCCTCTGATATCACTGCCGTTTTGCAGGTGCTTCCATGAATCTAACATATTGTGAATCCTCCATGATGTTTGATGCTTTCTGAAATACTTCGAATTTTGATTATAGTATAAATGAACTGCCTGAGAAAACAACCGAAATCAAACTGCTGAAAACAAAAAAGTATAAAATAATTCCTCCGTTGTTTATCGCAAGGAAAATTAACATAATGAACCGTGTTAAAATATCTGTTGCTTTTTTAAAGAATCTCTTGTACGATATAAATTAAATATTTGGTAAAGGCTTTGACAGGGAGGAGTACTTGCTCTTCAATGCAGTTTCAGAGAGAAGATGGTTGGTGTGAATCTTCAGCTGCTTAGCAAGGAATGTAGCCCTCGAGCCGCGGATCGAACCGGATCAGGATTGATCCCCAGTAGACTTCGACGGATTTTCTCACCGTTACAGGAGAAGCAATATCGATACTCTGACACGAGTAATCCGTATTGGAAGAGTGCAGAGAGAATTCTCTGAATTTAGGTGGTACCGCGGATGATTCATTCGCCCTAAGCTGATGTATGTTGGCTTGGGGCGATTTTTTATATTTCAGAAGGAGGATTTAGTATGCAGATGAACGGAGCACAGATGGTAGTAAAGGCACTTAAGGCAGAAGGCGTTACAGATCTTTTCGCGTATCCGGGCGGATCAGCGGTAGATTTGTTCGATGCACTCTTTGCAGAGAAAAGCATCCGGATGATTCTTCCCCGCCACGAGCAGGCGCTGGTTCATGCAGCAGAGGGTTATGCGAGATCAACCGGAAAAACGGGCGTCTGCCTGGTAACGAGCGGTCCCGGTGCGACCAACATGATAACAGGCATTGCGGATGCCAATTTTGACAGCGTTCCGCTTGTTTGTATATCCGGTCAGGTTCCGACTGGACTGATCGGCAACGATGCCTTCCAGGAGGTGGATATTGTCGGAGCAACACGCAATATCTGCAAATATGGCGTTGTCGTCCGCAGCCGTGAGGAACTTCCGGTGATATTGAAGAAAGCATTCATTATCGCGAATTCCGGAAAACCGGGACCGGTTATCGTTGATATCCCCAAAGATATTCAACTTGCAATGGGGACGGATGTATACCCGGACACTGTCACCATACGAAGCTATAAACCCAATGAAGCTGTTCATATCGGTCAGCTTAAAAAGGCGCTGTCCGCTTTGAAGCACGCAAAGAAGCCATTATTTCTGCTCGGCGGCGGCGTCATAATAGCAAAGGCGCAGAAGGAAATGACATCTCTCATTAATCTGACGGGAATTCCAGCCATAACAACGATAATGGGAAAGGGCGCTATTCCTACAGACAACCCGTTATTTATTGGGAATGTAGGGATGTATGGCTCCTATGCCGCCAACCACGCAGTATCAGAATGTGACGTACTCTTTTCGATCGGATGCCGCTTCAACGACCGTATTACCGGAAAGATTAATGAATTTGCGCGTCATGCACTGATCATACATGCTGACATTGACCCGGCCTCCATTTCAAGGAATATCAACGTTGAAATACCTATCGTTGCCGATGCTAAAAATATTATCAGCAAGATGCTGGAAATGGAAGAGCATCATCCGGTGGACAGTTGGGTCAGGCAAATCCAGTCCTGGAAAGATGAATTCCCGATCACGATGAAAGATCAGAAAGGGGTCACACCGGAAAAAATTATCCGGGCGATCAACGAACGCTTTGAAAGCCTTATTCTGACAACGGATGTAGGCCAAAATCAGCTGTGGGCAACTCAATTTGTGGAATTAACTGAGAAGAAACGCATGATCACATCAGGAGGATTCGGTACTATGGGCTTTGGACTTCCTTCAGCAATCGGTGCGCAGATAGCGTATCCGGAGCAGACGGTGGTCTGTGTCACCGGAGACGGCGGATTTCAGATGAACATACAGGAGATGGCGACGGCCCGGCTGGAACACCTTCCGATCATTATATGCATACTCAATAATGAATATCTTGGAAATGTCAGACAGTGGCAGGAAATGTTCTATAACAAGCAATATTCAATGACGTGTCTCAAACGGCATCAGGGATGTACTGCCGGATGCACAGGAGAGAACCTGTTGTGTACAAATGAATATTTTCCGGATTTTATGAAAATTGCTGATGCATACGGATCATACGGGATCCGCGTCACGGAAGAATCTGAGATTGTTCCGGCAATTCATGCGGCATCGACGCATCGGGATGCGCCTACAATAATTGAATTTATGATTGAGCGCGAGGCTAACGTTCTTCCAATTGTTCCGGGCGGCCGCGCACTGCATGACATGATAATGGAATAGGGGAGGAAACAGCGATGAGAAAGAGATGGCTATCACTCTATGTAGAAAATGAGACAGGTGTCCTGGCCAAAATTTCCGGACTCTTTTCCGGGAAACTATATAATCTTGACTCACTTACTGTAGGTGAGACGGAGGATGCGACAATTTCAAGAATGACAATAGGTGTCAAGGCGGACGATAAGACCTTTGAGCAGATTATTAAACAGCTCAATCGTACCATCGAGGTTATAAAGGTTTTGGATATTACTGAGACAAAAACACATGACAGAGAGATTCTCTTTATTCGAGTTGGCAACTGTACGGAACAGGACAAGCTTGAAGTATTCCGGATTGCCGGGGTATTCGACAGCAAAGTCATCGATTATTCAAGAAACAAAGTGATCGTTCAATGCGTTCAGACGGAGGACAAAAACAATGAGATGCTCGCATTAATGAAGCAGTTCTTCCAGAACCGGATTGAAGTTGTACGCGGGGGAGTCGTCTGTATGGAAGCCCTTTGAGAAATACGAAAAAGAAGACAAAAAAGCGGGCATCCATTGCTGGTGCCCGCTTCGTTTTTATGACTGAATGGTCTGAGGATTATGCCTTAAGACGAGCTTCCAGAGCGTTAAGCTGATTGGCAAGTTCTTTAGGCAGTTTGTCGCCGTAGCTGGCGTAATGCTTGCGGATGGACTCAACTTCATTGAGCCACTCATCTTTGTTGACCTTGAGAAGTTCTTCCATGTCGTGTGCGCTGACATCAAGGCCTTCGACATCAATGGAGTCCTTATCAGGCATCATGCCGATAGGTGTCGCAACTGCTGTAGCTTTTCCGGCTACGCGCTCAACAATCCACTTAAGAACACGGCTGTTCTCGCCGAAGCCAGGCCACAGCCATCTTCCGGCATCATCCTTGCGGAACCAGTTAACGTAGTAGATCTTCGGGAGCTTGTCAGCTGTTGACTTCTCGCCGATATCAAACCAGTGCTGGAGATAATCGCATACATGATAACCGATGAAGGGAAGCATGGCGAACGGGTCACGGCGGACCTGTCCGACCTTGTCGCTGATGACGGCAGCGGTGATCTCTGATCCCATGATGGAACCAAGGAAAATACCATGCTTCCAGTCAAAGCTCTCATGAACAAGAGGAATCGTTGTCTTACGGCGTCCGCCAATGAGGATGGCGTCAATCGGTACACCGGCCGGATCTTCCCATTCGGGAGCAATAACAGGGCACTGGCTGGCAGGAGCGGTGAAACGGGCATTCGGATGGGCGGCAGGTGTGCCGGAATCCTTTGTCCAGTCGTTGCCTTTCCAGTCAATGAGATGATCAGGGGCATCATAACCAATGCCTTCCCACCAGATATCACCGTCATCTGTGAGTGCGCAGTTTGTGAAAATTGTATTTTTTGCAGCACTGAGCATGGCGTTCGGATTGGAGTCCATTGAGGTTCCGGGAGCTACGCCAAAGAAACCGGCTTCAGGATTGATCGCATAGAGGCGGCCGTCTTTGCCGTACTTCATCCAGGCAATATCGTCTCCGATTGTCTCTACTGTCCAGCCCGGAACGGTCGGAACAAGCATGGCAAGGTTTGTTTTTCCGCATGCGCTCGGGAAAGCGCCGCAGATGTACTTAACAATTCCTTCGGGACTTGTAAGGCGAAGGATCAGCATGTGCTCGGCGAGCC
>DIEQ01000044.1 GCA_002418705.1 Mageeibacillus sp. UBA5770
TTGGCATGCTCGTGCCTCTTTTCTGGATGATCAGTACCTCATTCAAGACAAAAGGTGCTCTGATGGCCCTGCCGATCCAGTGGATTCCCAAAGCGCCGACGTTCGATAACTTTTCCAGGCTCTATACCACGCCAGGGTTTGTAAGTTCGATGGGGAACAGCCTGATCGTTGCCGTCTCATCTGTTGTCCTGACGCTGATCAGCTCCGCGCTCGGTGCCTTTGCCTTTGCCAAGATCAAATTCCGCGGCAGGGAAGCGATTTTCCTTCTTTATCTTGCTTCAATGATGATCCCGACGCAGGTACTCTTTATCCCCCTGTACCTGATCATGTCAGAACTCAAATTAACAGATACGCTGACTTCACTGATTCTTCCCGGCCTGTTCCGTGCGTTCGCGGTATTCATGCTTCGCCAGAAGATGATGACCATATCAAACGAATATATGGATGCAGCTGCCGTTGACGGTGCCTCACGCGGGAGAACCTTCCTTCAGATCATATCCCCGATGTGTAAGGGAACTTTCGCCACGCTTGCGATCATCCTTTTCATGGAGTCCTGGAATGATTACCTGCTGCCGCTTGTCATGCTCCAGTCCAACAGCAAGTTCACCATGCCGATCATTCTTAATGCGATGAGCGGACAATTCAAAAATCAATACAACCTGATGATGGCCGGCGCACTTATATCCATGGTTCCGATTCTGATTCTATATGCGGTTGCACAGAAATATTTCAAGGCCGGCCTGCAGGTCGGAGGCGTTAAGGGGTAAAAGTATAATGATAATAGATATAAAAAAGATCCTCGTCGAGGGGAAAGCTTATACAATTGATGCCGGCAGGGAGTCGTTTACGGTCACAGGCGTGAGAAAGAAAGACGTTATCAGCATTCGTATTACCGGCAAATACAGCCATGTCTTCGGTCTCGGCGAACGCTTTGACACTCTTGACCAGGCCGGTCTGACAAGATCGGTCCGCGTACAGGAGAAGTTTACGCAGCAGGGCTCCCTGACATACATGCCCGTACCGTTTTTCTTTACGGATACCGGCACTGGCATATACATAGATACTTTGAGAATTGCGAAGATTTCTTTTGGGACCGATATTGATATTGAACTCCCCTATGGGGAGTTCGAAAAATTACCGGATTTCCACTATTTTACCGGTACACCCGCCGAGATTCTCCGGGGGATGTCGGATCTTCTCGGCGTGTCGCCGCTGCCTCCGCGCTGGGCTTTTGGCCCCTGGATTTCCGGTAACCGCTGGAACAGCCGTGAAATTGTTGAATCACAGATGGAGATCTCCCTGAAGGAGCATTTCCCCGCCTCGGTGCTTGTTATCGAGGCATGGAGTGATGAGTCGACTTTCTACCTCTGGAACGATGCGGGATATAGTGAGACTTCAGGCGGGGAACCGCTTGGAATGAACGATCTGTCATATCCGGCAGGCGCAAAGTGGCCGTCTCCGCAGGATATGATTACTAAGCTGCACGATCATGGCATTCGGCTTATTCTCTGGCAGGTTCCGGTTCTCAAAAAACTTGAGCCCGGCCGTACATGCCTGCAGCATGACCGGGATATTTCTTATGCTTTAGAGCATGGATATGTGGTCACAAATGCTGACGGTACGCCCTATGTTATTCCGGCGGGACACTGGTTCTCCGGCTCTTTCGTGCCGGACTTCACGCTGCCGGAGGCAGCCCACTGGTGGTTCTCGAAGCGTCAGTATCTCACTGAGATGGGTGTTGACGGATATAAGACCGACGGCGGAGAATTTATATACGATGAGTCTGTCCGTTTCTCTGACGGACGGACAGGCAAAGAGATGATCAATGAGTATCCGTGCCTGTATACGCATGCCTATGCTGCGAATAACGGACCCGATCAGGTTTTGTTCAGCCGTGCCGGATATACGCGTTCCCGATCCACACCGATACATTGGGCAGGCGATCAGATGTCGACATGGGAAGAAATGCAGCATTGTCTGACAGCAGGACTTTCCGCAGGACTTGCGGGCATTACATATTGGAGTTTTGACATCGCCGGATTTGCCGGTCCGATGCCGGATCCTGAACTGTACGCCCGTTCCGTGCAGTGGTCGGTCTTTGCACCTGTCATGCAGTGGCACTCCGAACCGATCGGAGGTCAGTTTGCAGAACTTATGGCTTCACAAGAGAAAGTTAACGACAGAAGTCCCTGGAATATCGCCGCATATTACGACAGGCCGGAACTTGTGGATCAGCTGCGTTTTCATTTTGCACTTCGTATGAATCTTCTTCCGAGCATTTATTCCTATGCGATTGAAAGCGGGAAGACTGGTCTCCCGATGATGCGGCCCCTTATGCTTGACTATCCGCAGGACGCGCATGCTTATGGTGTTGCCGATGAATATCTTTTCGGGAACCTTCTGACTGCACCTGTGCTGACCGCAGGTAAGATGGAAAGGTCTGTCTATATACCCGAGGGCGCCTGGACGAATCTATGGACAGGGGAGACGGTATTCGGACCCTGTGAGATGCCTTTTCTAACCGGCGGGGAAAGAATACCCGTATTCCTTCGATCCGGAAAAGCTCTTCTCCTTGACCTTGATCAGGGCCGGGAGCCCGGAGTATGGCTGAAAAACGGGGAGGCCGGCTTGCTTCCCCTTGAAGATACACTGTACCTGGGACTTGCCGGAACAAGAGGCGCCGATGCCTTCTATACTGATACGGACAGAATTCTGTCGGTTCAGTGGGATGAAGAGCAGATCACTTTCAAAATTACCGGCGCATCTCAGGAGCCGGGCACATCCCTTCCTGTCGAAAAGACCTCGCGCATGCTTCTAAAAGATATGGAAGCAGTACGCCAGTCAACATTAGGACTGGCAATTTACAAGATATCACTCTAAGGAGATTTATATGGAAAAATATATTGGCGCCATCTTTGATTTAGATGGGGTCCTGGTTGATACTGCCAATTTTCACTTTTTGGCATGGAAAGACCTGGCAGACCAGCTTGAAATTCCCTTTGACAGTGGTGACAATGAGCGCTTAAAAGGAGTAAGCCGGATGGACTGCCTGTCAATTCTTCTGTCACTGGCTGTTCCCGGATCGAAAAGTGACAGGGAATTCTCTTTTACAGAACAGCAGGAATTCGCTGATCGTAAAAACAGCCTGTATGTCGAAAAAATCCGGACTTCCAAGGATTTGCAGCCTCTCCCGGGCGTCACCGGGACGCTGCGCGGACTTCGGAAGGCCGGCATCCGAACAGCCATTGCATCTTCGAGTAAGAATGCGCCTCTCATTGTTGAGCGTCTTGGATTGACTTCCGAATTTGATGCAATTGTTGACGGACGCCATATCGTAAATTCAAAACCGGATCCCGAAGTATTTCTGCTGGCCGCGCAAAAAATCGATATCCCGCCTGAGCGGTGCATCGTATTTGAAGATTCCGCAGCCGGTATTATCGCAGCCGAAAAGGCCGGCATGTATGCTGTTGGAATTGGTCATCCGGAGAATTTAACCGGGGCTGATCTTGTGCTGCCCGGTATGGAACCGGATCGAATTCTGCGGCTTTTTATGTAAGTGAGAGGCGGTCCGGCAGCAGTCTTAACATACCCTGACTATATGAACAGATAGGGTATATAATGTAATTAAGAATGAACTGCTGCCGGATGCTCCGGCGTTGTGAAAGATAAGGCAGGCAGATGAATGATTCGTTTGCATCTGGTTATAACTTTTACAAGATAATTTGGACTTTTATCATTTTTAGTGTATTTGGTTTTTTCTTTGAAATAGCTATGTTTTATTTACAGCATGGCAGGTTTCTGATGTTTTTCGGACTTCTTCATATTCCCTTCAGCCAGGTGTACGGACTCGCTGCTGTCATTGCCGTAAGTATCTCCAGCCTTTTGCGTAAAGTTGACGGTGTGATTGTCTTTTTGTTTTTTTCTTTCCTTGGTGCTGTGTACGAATATATTATGAGCGTGATTGAAGAACGTGTCTTTGGGTTTGTGTCATGGGAATACAGTAAAATAACGTGGAATGTGGGCGGGCGCACAACAATTACTTTGGCGTTTATATGGGGGGTCATGGCGATGTTCATCGTCCTGTATCTTTATCCGTTTGTCAGCAGACAGATTGAACGAATTCCGAACAGGAAGGGAATTGTCTTAACCTGGCTGGTTATCGTCATCCTTTTTTTCGATGCTGTCCTGACAGTCTCAGCTCTTCAAAGATACGGTGAAAGACATGATAATTTGCCGCCATCGAACTCTTATGAGGAATATTTGGATGCGCATTATCCGGATGAACATCTTCTGTCCATTATGCCGAGCCTTCAGTATAGAAAATGACGCTGTTTGGTTTATAATGTAAAAGTTAAAATCATTCGGGAAGGCGTAAAAGGCATATGACAGAAATGATTAATGACCGGAAAACGGGTTCTTTCCAGGCTTTCCTCTTACTTACAATTGTGTCCGTTTTCTGGTTCTCTCAATATGTATACATGCCGTATCAGGCGACTTATTTGTCCTCAGCCGGTATAGGTTCGTCATGGGTGGGGATTGTTATCGGAGCCTATGGCTTCTCACAGCTGGTGCTTCGGATGCCGGTCGGGCTGATGGCAGACCGGCGGGGGAGGCATAAGCCTTTTATTATGCTGGGTATTATCTCGGCAGGAACAGCGTCTCTGATCCGCATTTTTTCTCCGGGCGGATGGGGATTCCTGATTGCCAACCTTCTTTCCGGATTGGCTTCAGCGATGTGGATTTCTTTTATGGTATTGTTTTTTTCGTATTTTCATAAAGAAAAAATGCAGAAGGCCTCCGGCATGGTTGTCGCAGCCAATAATTTCGGCATACTGCTCGGCTTTGTAACAGCTACACTTTTGCATGAGCGCTTTGGTATGAGGCTGCTATGTATATTAAGTGCTGCAGCTGCCGTTCCTGCTTTTTTTCTTGCCATGCTTATCAGGGAGCCGGATATCGAATTTGAATCTCTTCCTGTCAGAGATTTGATATCTGTTTACTCCGATAAACGCCTTCTGGTTTTTTCATTACTAGCCCTGATTCAGCAGGGGGTACAGCTTTCAACCTCGATGTCTTTTACCACGCAGGTTGCGCTCTCCCGCGGTGCAGAAAGCTGGCAGATCGGACTCTGCTCCATCATTTATATTCTGACAGCTGTCATCAGTTCCTATTTTGCAGCTTCCAGGACAGCACTGAAGAGAGGTGCCCGGTTCTGGATTCCCGTAATCATGATATGCCTGGCAGCCTATTGCATACTGATACCGAATCTGCCTTCTGTTGAGTGGATCTATCTTGCCCAGATGCTGTCCGGATTCTCAACGGGAATACTGTTTTCCTTCTGCGCATCTGAGGCGATGAAGAATATTCCGAAAGAAAAACGATCAACAGCGATGGGGTTTTTCCAGGCGGTTTATGCCATTGGTATGACAACTTTCCCCATGCTTACCGGGGCTATTACGCAGGCTTCTGATATCAGGACGGCATTTTACAGCCTTGCGGGTATCATCGCAGCCGGGTTTGCAGGCGCTGTGTTCTTCTATCGGACCGGCCGGAGCGTATCCGAAAATAATTAACTGCCGCGCGAATGATCCGGGCATGTTTCAAACCAGAACACCGTATTTTGTTCATCACTTGTCACACCATAGCGGACAGCGTGCTGATCGAAGATACTCTTAACGATAGCCAGTCCGAGTCCTGTGCCAAGAGGTTTTCCGGTGTCAATCTGATCTGCCCGATAATACCGCTCCCAGATTCTTGACTGTTCGTCCTGCGGGATAGGTGCTCCCTGGTTGGCCACTTCAATGCGGCACAGGCTGTTTTGTTCGATCGCAGTCATTTCGATGACCGTGCCGGTCTTTGCGTGATTCATCGCGTTGTTGAGGAGATTGTGCATGACCTGATCAAAACTCTCCCGGTCAAAGGATATATTTACATCAGGACAATTCATCTGAAGACTCACATGATGACGCGATGCCTCCAGTTCAAACTGCTTTTGTAGTTGCTTAAAAACGGAACACACAGGAAATGCTGTAAGGTTTGGCTGCCGGACACCGGACTGCAGCCGGGAATAATCAAGTATATCCCTGACTACCCGCGTCAGGCGCGATGCTTCGTCTGCTATGATGCCCAGCTGTTCTGTTCTCTTGGCTTCGATTGGCCAGGTAACATCACGGACGGTCTCGGCATACCCCTGGATTACTGCAAGCGGAGAACGCAATTCGTGCGATACATTTGCAATTAATTCCTGCCGTAATTTCTCGGTTCGTCCCAATTCAGCACCTAAATCATTCAGCGCTTCCGTCAGCTGGCCGATCTCATCCTGCGACTGCACAGGCAGGCGGACATCAAACTTGCCCGACGCCAGTTCCCGGGCTGCACGGGTCACTGAACGGATCGGGCGCGATAGTTTTCCGGAAAGAAAAACAGCAAGAATGACGGACAGAATAACCAGTACGACAGTGACGATCCACAGCTGCCGGTTCAGGAGCTGCGCCGAAGCATCGAGGTCGGCCAGTGAAAAGACGGCGAACAGATAATTGCCGTCCTGAAGTTCATGCCCCAGTAAGGCGTAACGGGAAACACCGGTATTGGCCTTGAGGTAAACCGGAGTGCCGTCTGTCTGTGAAGGAATCATTGTCTGCGCAGTCCTGACCATGAGCATCATCATAGGGAGTCCCTGTGAACGGTATGCAGTTCTGCCGCTGCTGTCGAGCACTATCAGGCTGACATTGAGATCCTCAGCCAGAATATCATAATCAACAGCGTCACTTTCGGAAGCCTGCGTAATTTTGAGGTTGACCGAGTTAACGCGCTCATTCAAGTAAATATTTCTCATGAATCCGGCCTGTACAATCCACAATACACCGATTGTAAGGACCGCCATGCTTATAAATCCCAGGAACAGCTTCATCCCGATATGCTTCATTTGCAGCCTCCGATTTCAAAACGGTATCCGGTTCCCCACACCGTCGCAATGAGTGTGCGGCAGGGTCCGAGCTTATCGCGCAGGCTTCGTACATGCGTATCAACCGTCCTTGCGTCGCCGAAATAATCGTAACCCCAAATATGGTTGAGAAGCTGGTCCCGCGTAAACGCGTTGCCGGGCCGTGAGGCTAAAAAAGACAGCAGTTCATATTCTTTTGGTGTCAGGGCGACGGGTTCATTGTCTATCAGCAGAATGTGGGCTGCCAGATCCAGTTTCAGGCTGCCAAATACGAGTGTCTTCATATCCTGCGTCAGGGCTCCCGACCGCTTCAGCAGCGCTTTCATGCGTGCAATCAATTCGCGCGGACTGAATGGCTTGCTGATATAGTCATCAACGCCAAGTTCGAACCCCAGGAGCCGGTCATACTCTTCATCCCTCGCCGTAAGAAGGATGACAGGTACGCTGCTGTCCCTGCGCAGCAGTTTGAGCGTTGTCCAGCCATCCATTCGGGGCATCATAACATCGAGAATGATCAGGGAAAAGTCTTCGCCGGTAAAAAGCTTCATAGCTTCTTCACCGTTGCCGGCTTCTGTGAACTGCCAGTTCTCAGCCTGCGCATACTCACGGATTATAGACCGGATATGTGGATCGTCATCAACCAGTAAAATATGAATCATCAGCAGTTCACCTCCCATATTTCGAGTATATCAGTAACCATCATTATAAAGATATTGTTTTAATAATATAAACTTATTATATCGGTCATATGTGTTGAATTCGTGAAGCCGGATATCCGGCACCAAATATACAGTCAACACAAATATGTTGATTTCTCTCACATTTTCCGTACATTTGAGCTCTATTATGAAGGTACAGGTTAGGCCGGATGGTATAACCGGAGAGAAAGGATGAGTGATATGTTAAAAAAGAAAAAGGTATTTTTAGTTCTTAGTGTTGCAGCGATCCTTGTGGCAGGACTTTCAACGGCTGCATTTGCAGCTGTAGACTTCAAAACACCGGCAGAAATTGTTGCTGAACTGACAGGAAAAAGTGAAGATGAGGTCATAGAAGATCGTCAGGCCGGTAATTCTTATGGTGCCCAGGCACAAGAGGCAGGAAAACTGGAAGAATTTAAGGCGCAAAGACTGGAACTTCGCAAACAGGTTCTCGATCAGGCGGTTCTCGATGGACGTCTCACACAGGAAGAAGCTGACAAACTTATTGAAGAGATGACCCTTCGCATGGAAGATTGTGACGGAACCCAAATCGGACTTGGACAGGGAACCGGCTCAGGAATCTGTTCCGGACAAGGTGACGGAACCGGAACCGGCAGAGGTTCAGGCATGGGCATCGGCGGCGGTATTGGTATGATGGGCCGCGGATCCGGCAATAACCAGTCACAGGGTGCCTGTGTTGGCTGCACTGCTGATACTGACGATTAATCAAAATTAGAAACGACAGGCAATAACAATCTCCTGCACAAAAGAGACCGCCCGGATGAAAAAACATTCGGGCGGTCTCTTTGCTGCGTCAAAAATTGCTGTTATATTTTGATATTTTCGGCTGATAACAACTTAGAACTTCCCTGCATTCTGGCTGATAAATTCCCAGAACCTGAGAGCTGCTGCGGAGAAACGCCGGTCTTTCAAATGAATGAGATAGATATTGCTGGTAACCTTCGGTGTGAGGTTCACGCAGACAATCCCGGGATTCTTCAGATATTCTGCCTGGCGTGTCATCAGGAGAGATATCCCCATCTTCTTTGAGACAAGCTCGACGATGTTCTCCGGCCTGTGTCCCGTGAAAGTCACATTGGGCTCGAATCCTGCACTCCGGCACGCATCCTCGCAAAGGGAATACAGCATAGTACCTTTATCGAGGAACATAAAGTTTTCTCCCGCGAGATTGATCAGAGGAATGGACTCTTCCTGTGCGAAACGATGATCCTGAGGCAATACGGCAACAAGGTGATCGGAACAGAATTCGACATATTCCAGAAGCGGGGAGTCATCAAAACGGCAGCGGTAAAAAGCGAGCTCGCTTTGCTTGAGTGTCAGGCAATCGAGAATATCCTTGCCCTCCATCTCCCTGACACTTAAGGTAATGTCAGGGTGCTCATTCTGAAACTGTGCGATCGCCCCTGTAATATTGTACTGGGCCATAACCGGAATACTCGCGATATTGAGGTGATTCTTTCCTTTTGTGTTTTGCTCACGGAGATTTCTGCGAAAGGCATTATCAAGCTCTGTGATCTCCCTTGCGTAAGATAATAGAAGCTTTCCGCTTTCTGAGAGGGCGACTTTGCGTGTGGACCTGTCGAAAAGGGATGTCTGGAGCTCATTCTCGAGTGTCTTGATATGCTTGGACAGGGCCGGCTGCGATAAATTCAGTTCTTCGGCTGCCAGTGAAAAGCTGCCGAAATGCGCAATATGGACGAATTCGTTCAAATATTGTATCTCCAAATCAGCGCCCTCCGTTGATATATTCGATTTCTGAATAAATTGTATCATAACTCGAATTGTTCGTACAGATTAAATAAAATACAATGCCCTTAGAGTTCATGTTTTGAGACACTCTATACATATCAAGGCACTTCTAAGGACAGCAAAGGAGACAAGCATGTCTGAAATGAATAAATTCTCCACGGTTCCTCCTTCGGGAGAAATGCACGTTCCTCCCATTATCGATGTATCCCATATTGTGAACAAGTATCTTGATATTCCGTACGCGGACCGTTCAGAAACACAGAAGCTTGATCTCTGCCTTCCCGAAGAAGGTAACGGTCCGTTTCCGCTGCTTATTCATATTCACGGCGGAGCCTTTATGATCGGTGATAAGCGTGATATCCAGCTGACTCCTTTTTTAGAGTCCCTCAACCAGGGATATGCCCTCGCAAGTATCAATTACCGTATGAGCGGCGAAGCTATTTTTCCTGCTGCCGTGAATGACTGCAAAGCAGCGATACGTTATCTGCGCGCAAATGCAGATAAATACAATCTTGACGGTCTTCGTTTTGCAGCAATTGGAGGTTCCGCAGGCGGGAATCTCACCGCTATGGTATGTCTTACCGCTTTTCGTCCCGAACTTGCAGACGACAGTCTCGGCTTTTCTGACGTTTCCTGTGCTGTGCAGGCAGGTGTTGAGTGGTTTGGACCGACTGATTTCCTCAAAATGGATGATCAGCTGGCTGCAAACGGTCTCGGGCCCTGTGATCATAATGAAGCCGATTCTCCGGAATCGCGATATATGGGCGGACAAATCACTTTGCTTGATCCCGCGTGGGTCAAAAAGGCTAATCCAATGACATATATATCAGAAGATATGCCGCCGCTCTTCATTGAACACGGAAGAAAAGATCATCTTGTTCCATATCAGCAGTCTCAGATTTTTGCTGAGATGATTGAAAAGAAGCTCGGAAAGATGCGCGTATGGTTTGAAACCCTCGAAGAAGCTGATCATGCGGATCCTCTTTTCGAAACACCCGAAAACATGGAAAAGGTCTTTCTTTTCTTATCCCTACACCTGTAAGAATAATCCGAAAGGGTGCAACAAGATGACAACTGATCACAATGCACATAAAATATCCGACCTGAGGCAGGCAATTGCATTTCTGCGTGGTTTGCCCGGCGAATTGATTGAGACGGATGAACCTGTTGACCCGTGCGCTGAATTGGCCGGTGTGTACCGCTATATCGGTGCGGGCGGAACGGTTATGAGGCCGACCCGTATCGGACCTGCCATGATGTTCAGCCATGTTAAGGGACATCCCGGCGCCCGAGTTGTAATAGGGGTACTGGCAAGCCGAAACCGTGTAGCAAAACTATTGGGTACAGAGCCAGATAAGCTGGGATTTTTGCTGCGTGAAAGTGCAAACCACCCTATCCCGCCGATCGAACTGAAGCATCACAAGGCACTGTGCCAGCAGGTTGTCCACAGAGCGGAGGAACCCGGCTTTGACCTGAATACTCTTGTTCCGGCTCCGACCAATACGCCTGATGATGCAGGCCCGTACATTACGCTCGGCATGTGTTATGCGTCCCACCCGGAGACAAAAGTATCTGATGTGACCATCCATCGTCTGTGCATTCAGAGTAAAGACGAGCTATCCATATTCTTTACACCGGGAGCCCGCCACATAGGTGCCATGGCAGAAGCCGCGTCACGGCTGAATATTGCGCTGCCCATTTCAATAAGCATTGGCGTGGATCCGGCTATTGAGATAGGCTCCTGCTTTGAGCCTCCGACGACTCCGCTTGGATTCAACGAACTAAGCATCGCGGGTGCTCTTCGCGGCAGGGCAGTTGAACTTATCAAGTGCATAACCGTTGATGAGAAGGCCATTGCCAATGCTGAATATGTAATTGAAGGGGAGATCCTTCCGAATGTCTTTGTTCGTGAGGACAAAAACACAGGGAGCGGTTATGCAATGCCTGAATTTCCGGGGTATACGGGACCTGCCTGTGAATGCTGCAGCGTGATTAAGGTTAAGGCCGTTACTCACCGCACCAATCCAATCATGCAGACATGTATCGGACCAAGTGAAGAGCATGTCAACATGGCGGGTCTTCCTACCGAAGNNATAGATATGGTTGAAAAAGCGATGCCCGGCAGACTGCTGAATGTATATGCCCACACCGCCGGCGGAGGGAAATACCTGGCTGTCATGCAGTTCAAGAAGCACAGCAGCAGCGATGAAGGACGTCAAAGGCAGGCAGCACTCCTGGCATTTTCAGCATTTTCAGAACTGAAACATATAATACTTGTCGATGAGGATGTTGATCCATTTGATACCAGTGATGTGCTTTGGGCGCTGAACACGAGGTATCAGGGTGACCGTGACACTATATTTATCCCCGGAGTCAGGTGTCATCCGCTTGATCCGTCCGAAACACCTGAATACAGCCCTACGATATCGGAGAAGGGCGTGAGCTGCAAAACGATTTTTGACTGCACGGTCCCATATCACTTAAAAAAGCAGTTTGTCCGTTCGCAGTTTATGGATGTGGATCCAACCAGATTTGCCCCGCAGCTGTTTGAAAATACAAAAAACTGATGTAATTGAAAGTAAGGGTGGAAGCATGACAAAGAGAAGAATTGTTATCGGTGTGAGCGGGGCCAGCGGTGCGCCGCTGGCTGTCGAGCTGCTGGAAGCCCTTGCGCTGCAGGATGAAATTGAGACACATCTGGTTATTACCCGAAGCGGTCAGCAGACGATTGAGTGGGAAACAAAAAAGACAGTGGAAGCTGTCTGCGATCTGGCCGATGTCATATATAATAACTCTGATATCGGAGCCTCGATTGCAAGCGGTTCCTTCAAAACAGCGGGGATGGTTGTTGTTCCCTGCAGTATGAAAACAGTCGCCGGTATTTCAACAGGATACAGTGATAATCTTCTGCTTCGCGCGGCTGATGTTACCCTCAAGGAGCGCCGCAGGCTGGTCCTTGTAACAAGGGAATGTCCGCTCAGCACGATTCATCTGAGGAATATGACATCGCTTTCTGAAATGGGTGCGATTATCATGCCTCCGGTGCTTACCTACTACAATGAACCTCAGACCATGCAGGATATGACCAGGCATATGGTAGGTAAAATGCTGGATATATTCGATCTGAGTTATCCGCATTTCTGTCGCTGGGGTACTCCCGGAAAGGGAAAAGGCCATGACTGAGATGATTGTTGTAAGAGACGATCTATGCATTAAAGCGCGCGTACTTTGGGCAGGAACCGACTTGTGTGTCGTAGTCACGGGAGGAAGTGAGCCGCATATCGGTTCGGTCAGTGTTGCCGTGCCCCGCGAAAGCCTCAGGGCAAACGGTGAGACCAGTTCAACGGTATCGACATTTAATTATACAGCCCATATGGATGATGCAGTCGGCAATCATTTTGCCCATAATCTGTCAGCAGCCCTTTACTGCAGGGTCGTTGTAACGTGCGGTATACATGTCGATCATACAGACAGTGAGACTATTAAGATGATTAATGAAATGTCAGCCCTTCTTCTTGGCAAGCTTATCAAAAAGGTATGTTCGGAAAAACAAATTGGGCAGCAGCGGTAAGCCCCTTACCCGTGGAATAATATGAAAAGGAGTGTGAATCCATAACGGACCCGCACTCCTTAATTATATGAACCGATCCTTATTTTTACTTTACAGGAAGGGCTTCAACGTCAGGCTTTTCAGCTTCCGGTTCTTCATCAAACTTTCCTTTGACATTGCGGATTACAGCATAGATTTCCTGTTCAGAATCATGTCTGACAATCCCCTCAGGCAACACAAAGTCGTTCGCAGTTATCGTATCCCCCAATTCCTTTGAAGAAACATCGATGCTGACCGAATCAGGCATAAGTGCTGTTCTGCCGGTTACGTCAATCTCAGACTTCAGAACATGGACCTGAAGCTGTCTGTGTTCGAGCTCATCACGTCCGTGGAAAGAGAGGGGAAGCTGCATTTTAACTTCCTGATCTGCAGATACCAGCTGAATTGCTACATGGATGACATTTCTGTCCATGGGGCGCCTCTGAACTTCCTTGATGAAGCCAAATTTCTTATCTCCGTCCATTTCAACCCAGATTTTTGCGTTGGAGCCATGTTTGCTGAGGATCTTATTCAACACAGCTGTCTCAAACTGCACGGAAGTGGATTCTGTGCCGGGGCCGTTCAGAACTCCCGGGATAAAGCCTGCATCCCTGACTTTTTTGGGATTATCCGTTCTTGCCATTGTTTTTAATACTGTTTCTTCCATAATAAACTCCTTCGGCTTCTCGCCTGAATCGATAAAGCATCATAAAATAAATGTCTTAGAATGCGCTGATACACAGTCTTAGACATCTATTATATCACTTTGAAAGACAATTAGTCGAATAATTGTTCGGATTTGTGGCTGCGATGTCTGTAATGAGGCTAATAAGCGTCCGTGGCGACTTGAACAGCGATAACAAAGGCATCCCACTTTGACTGCGTATAACTTGCGTGCTGTAATGTGTATCCCGCATCGGTCAGACTGCCGATTGTATTTGCATCGCCGTCGATAATTTTCTGAGCGATTATGGCTGCTCCTGCAAAATTCGAAGCGAGCATATCGGCAGCATTTGAGTTGCTTGACAGCGCTAAATAGAAAGAAATGTTCTCTTCAATATCTTCTTGAGAAAGCGCTGAGCTCTCAACCCAATCCAATACACTTCCCGCGGCAGCAGCCTGCTTGAGTGAGGAACCGGCCGTTCCTTCCTCTAAGTAGGTTATGACTCCGAGAATAGCAAACAATTCCGCATCCTGCGTATAAAGTTTCGTTGTCTCAGCCGTGGTCCCGGCAGGTACCGTCGTTTGTACAGCCGATGTGGCTGAAGATGAAGCAGCCGTTGTCGAAGGTTTTGTATCTTCGCTGGTTTCGGGGGAGGATGATGCAGGCGTTATGGATGAGGCCGTTGTTTCAGGTATGGCTGTGGTTTTAATACTGGAATCACAAGATGCAGTCATGCATAATGTTAAAATTACGGTAAAAATGATGATTAACTTAATTTTCATATTTGTCTGCCTTCCAGTCACTTTTTTCAGTATCACCGGCAAGTCGCTTGCGGAGAGAGAGAACCTTCTGAAGCGCATGATATCTTCTGATCTCGCCGGATGTGTATGCTTTACTTCTTGTTTTTGTATATTCCGCCCATTCCTGCGCAATCGGCTGCACTTTATCTGCAAAAGCGCGGGCTGTCTCGGGACTTGCCATATGGGTTGACGCTGCACCGTTCGCTTCGACCAGATTTGTGATTGCTTCCGGAACATCCATCATGGGGCAGGGAAGGAGAGGATTTGGGGAAAATGGCTGTGCCTTCCTGAATGCCCTGAAAAATTGGGACTGCATAGCTTCCTGTAAGGTCATATTGTGAATATTGGCATCTGAATAATGACAGAAAGCGCAGGGTTCCACATCCCCGTTGGCTGTTATGTGGATATAGCCGCTTCCGGCTCCCACACAGCCATAGGCTTTGTGTCCATTGTTAAAAAGATCAATGATTGTAAAGTCATGGCGGCTGCTATATTCGTTGATGCGGTTTCTTGTATATTCACGGGCTTCAGCATCAAGGCAGAGGGAAAGATCAGCATGGTTGCCAATCGGCCGATAACCGAAAGCCCAACCGAACCAGGCACCTTGTGCACGCAGAAAATCCAGGAATTCATCGCTGGTTACCGTCTTATAGTTCTTGCTGTGATAACAGAGTGAAAATCCAAATCCGATATCATGCTTTTTGAGAAGCTGCATTGCAGTCAGGACTTTATCATATGTCCCTTCGCCGCGCCGGAAATCAGTATCTTTCCTGAACCCCTCAATACTGACAAAGACACTAACATTTCCCAGCTCCTTCATGCGAAGTACAAAGGGTTCGTCGATCAGGGTTCCGTTGGTGAAAATGCCGAAATACAGCTTGTTGTGCTTTTCTGCAAGTTTTAAAATGTCGTCCTTTCTGATCATCGGTTCGCCGCCGGTCATCAGAATATCCATAGTACCGAGCTGTCGGGCTTCAACCATCAGTGAGTCAAGCTTCTCGAACGACAACTGTTGTCTGCTGTCATAATCATCAGCCCAGCAGCCGGTGCATCGAAGATTGCATGCATTCGTCGGGTCAATAAGGATGTCCCTTGGAATGCCGCATTTGTAACGGTACGAATTAGATATCTCTTTGAAAGCGCGGAACCGCGCGATGGATATAAATGACCAGATATTTTTGGCAGCAAAAAAGCGGCTGCAGCGATATACATAATCTTTATGATGGGGAAATGGAGGGATTCTTTTTCTTTCCCCGTCTATTGTCAGGTATCTCATTAAGACCCTTTCTCCGTGACGGCAGCAGTCTGCGGAATCAGCGCACTAATTTCAAAGTTCCCGTCATCGTTGACTTCAAGAGAATGGATAACGAGACCGGGTATCGACGTATAGAGTGCTTCAAAATAAAAGGCGTTCTCATCAAGCATATCCTCTGAAACAGGTGATACAAGGCCCGTTTTGAGTTCTTCAGTGTTAAGTGTCAGCTGATTTTCGGATATTGATATACCTCCGACGGCATACAAATTGAGTTTGTCCGGCGTAGCAATCGGGATCATATCTTTTAAATCAGGATACAATTCGTTGAGTGCTTTAGCCAAAAGCAGGGTTCCCGAGGCTTCAACGGTTCCATCCTTCAAAATATTAATTTGTTGGCCTTCAAACCAGTAGAATCCGGGCGCAACTTCGTTGAGAAACGCAGTTGCCTCCGCAGGTGTCAGTTCAAAATTCTTTTCCTGATAATCGGAAAACTCCCAGTCATAATCGGTTATTGACAGCTTCGTTCCGGCTTTTTTCAGGTCAATGGTATATTCTCGAAGTTCCTCATCCGTCATCCCATTAAAGGTTGTCTTGGTTCCGATTTTTTCTATGGCACTTTGATAGTCTTTTTCCGTATAGCTGACGCCGAGATCCTTTGGTCCTAACAGACCGAATAAGGACGCTGCCAAAAAGCCAATACCTACAAGAATAACAATAAAAATTCCCAGCACGACAAAACATCCGACGTGCTTCTTTTTCTTTTTTGACGGAGCCTGCTGAATATTTGCCGGTTGCGTCGCACCTACTGTCTGTAACGGTGCTGAAGGTGGGACAACTGGTTGAACAACGGTCTGAACAACGGGTGCTGAGGTGTCGGGAGTGACGGTTTTGGTTCCGCAATTCGAGCAAAAGGTAGAATCGTCCGGTAATGTCTGACCGCAATTTCTGCAAAACATACTGATATCCTCCTGTTTACAGGTGAGTGAAAAGGATACGTTCAAAATATATTTGCCATCATTATAGCAAAATTCTCGTGCAAACAGGCTGCTGCGTTTTCATGCGACGAATATCTTCTCCCCGCTTTCCGGATCATAGGCGTAAATGCAGTTTTTGCCGGCCCTCTTTGCTGTGTAAAGTGCTTTATCTGTAAGGGAATATATGTCGATCAGGCTGACCGAGCGGGTCGCAGGTTTGAAGAAAAGACCCATGCTGACAGTGACAAATTGCCCGGTTTCTGATACCGAGTTATGAACTTTTATATCCCGGATCCGGTTAATAAGCCCTTCGGCTGTTTTTTTACACTCTTCATAATCATCGGTTTTCCATAGACAGAAGAATTCTTCGCCTCCGAAACGACCGATCTCCATTGCGTTCTCCTTTGCATAACCGGCAAGCAGTTTGCCGAGTTTCCGAAGGAGGTCGTCGCCCTGCGGATGTCCGTAAAAATCGTTATAGCCCTTAAATTCGTCTATGTCTATAATCATACTGCATAATCCGCTTGTCTCGTCTGCTTCTGTGAGATACAAATTCAACGTATCCATAATGTGCCTTCGATTTGGAAGGCTGGTCAGGGAATCGGTTATACTTTGCCGGTACATCTGATTAGCGAGATCTTTCATTTTGTGCTGTGAAATAAGGTCGCTTATCTTGATTCGCGTAACATTCCAGCTTACGAAAGCACCGACGACGACAGCGGAACTTCCGTTTACAAGATCATACCTGTATACCAGATGATCTTTTACCAGGCATGTGCTGACAACAAATACAGTAAAGCAAGTCATCGTTGTAACCAGATTTTGGGCAGGCGAGACGACAAAAAGGAGAGGGACACAGATAATAAAGCCAATAAAAGACGAGGCAGCCATTGTCTTGTTGGTGAAAACACCAATGTATATTCCGAAAATCAGAATCGTCAGGGAAAAAATGAGGATGGCTGTCGTAATAGCGGCATGTGACTTCTGATCAGAATCTTTTCTTTGCCGATGCACATGAAAGGCGTACAAAGTCAGCAGAATGCTGATAAGAGCAACGACGATCGATACAATTGATTTTTGCAATTTGCGCTCGACAAACAATGGAAAAACAAGAGTGAGAATCAGAAGAACAGAGGCGATTGTTCCTATGATCATCAGCATATTCAGGTTGTGCGTGTCTATTTGAGGCTGAATGAGTTTGATTTCATCAGGCGGAAGATTACAATATTCCCATTTCGCAAAATATTTCTTCAGCATACCGATAAATCCTCACATTTGAATTATTCAGGATTCATAGTAATTAGGTGTCATATAATAATTATATAGTAAAAAATATACTCCCGACAGAATAATACTTTGCCGCGTGTTAAATTTTTGTAACCGAATTATGCAGGAGTGTACAGCGCCGAATAATTCTGTTGTCAGATCCTTTTGAATCTGACATGATAAAGGTACCGGAAAATAATGACAGACCGGATACTAAGGCTGGGGAAGTTCAGAGGGCGTAATGAAAAAAACAAAGCTGCAGACCAGATTCTTTATTTCATATGTATTGCTGGCCTCTGTTATCATCGCTCTTTTTTCCGTTTTCTTTTATGAATATACATCAAAGATCCTTATCGAGCGTGAGACGCAGAATATTGTAAATCTTACCTCGACATTTGAGTCACAGACAGATGATTCGATAAAGATAATGGATACCGTATCTATAAATATCGGATACAGCAACCTGATTATGTCTAATATCGAAGAATTTTTCTCTCAGGAATCTGTAAATTATACAGATAAAAACGCACTTGCCCAGCTTTTTGTCGCAATTAACGGGACTGATTCTCAGGTGGCACAGATGAATATATACGATTTCAGCGGAGGCGTTGTAGGATTCGGCACCACGAATATTTCCGGCGTTGTAGATTTTTCAGAACTGGACTGGTATCAGCCGACCCTCGATCTCCATGGACTTAAATATATTTCCCTCCCGTACAGTACAAATGCGCTCTCGAAAGCTACGAATGTAAGTTCGTATTTTATGTCGCTTTACCGGACTTACTACAACAGATACGGTAAAGAGACAGGAATTATTGAGACCGTACAGAACTGCAAGAAGGTCTTCAAGGAGATTATTTCCTACGGCAAAAAGAATGCCGATGCTCCGGATGTATACGTATTTGACCGCAGCGGAGTCCTGCTGTATCCGTTTGCCGCTGCAGAAATACCCGATATCTCAGCCTTCAACTATTACTATCAGTCAATCCGGCAAGGCACCGACCATATCCTTCTGACCAATCCGACAACCGGCAGGCGTGAACTTATCGTAAACAGCCAGTCAACCTACAGCGGCTGGACATATGTCACGGTACAGCCGGAAGCGACAATCCTGAGACCGGTACAGACGCTGTTCAAGCTCCTGCTCGTGGTTGTACTTGTGATACTCGGTGCTGCCAGCCTTCTGTCATTTGCCGTATCCCGAAGTCTGGTCAAGCCGATAAAGCAGCTTCGGAATATCATTCGAAAAACTGAGCTCGCGACCCTCGGTGAACATGAAGGACATCCTCTGCACGCGTCATTTGATGAACTTGAAGAACTCAATGAGACGTTTCAGAGTATGAGTACCAATTTGAAGACGTCAATGAATGAGCTGATTAACACAAAGCAGCAGGAGCTGAAGTCGAGAAATCTTGCTCTGCAGTCACAGATTAACCCGCATTTCTATTATAATTCCCTGTCCAGCATCATCATCCTGGCCGAAGACAACCAGTCGGAAGCCGTAGTAAGCTTGTGCAGGAACTTAAGCAAAATCATGAGATACATTACCGACGGTACATCGCTCAAAGTTACCATCCGCCAGGAACTGGATTATATTGAAAAGTACCTGTACTGCATGAAGGTACGTTATCAGTCGAGCCTGAACTATACAATTGATGTAGATGAGTCCATCCTGGATATCGAAGTACCGAAACTGATTATTCAGCCTCTTGTTGAAAATGCGCTGAAGTACGGAACAAATTGTTTCCCGCCGTGGAGCATTTCCATTCGGAGCGAAGTATGCGAGGAATACTGGAGAATTGATGTGACGGACAGCGGAAGCGGATTCTCCGACGAAGCGCTTGACTTGATTGGACGCCGCATTGAGACAGCAGACCATACCGAAGGCATGCCGAAAATTGAAATCGACGGAATGGGGCTGCTCAATGTATACTCCAGATGGAGACTTTTCTGTGAAGGAGAAATTATTTTCACCTGTAAAAATATGGAGGGCGGCGGTGCCTGTGTTTCAATCGGCCGTTATTTTGACGAAAAGACTAAGAAAGAGGGGGATTAGGGAATGGGAAACGCCAAATACACGGTTGTTGTCGCAGAAGATGAAGAACTGCTTCTTAACAGCCTGATTCAAAAGATTGAGACCATTGACCTGGGCTTTGATGTTATCGGAAAAGCACAGACCGGTGCCCAGGCTTTTGACCTTATTAAGGAGCTTACCCCGGATCTCCTTGTTTCCGATATAAAAATGCCGATCGTTGACGGCCTTACGCTTTTAGAGAATGTCCATGACAAGTTCCCCTATATCAAGACGATCATCATCAGCGGCTTTTCCGATTTTGAATATGCAAGAAGGGCGATTCGGATCAATGTATCAGAATATCTGCTCAAGCCCGTTGACCCCAAGGAGCTTTATAACGCCCTGCTGAACATCAGGACAAAACTTGAGCTTGAACAGTCAACGTATTCCAGTATCTTCAATGATGCTATGACAAGGAATTCGCCGGATCAGATCGCCAAAGCGCTCAAAGAATACATAAACTGTCACTACAACGACGAGATTAACCTGAATCTGATCGCCCACGGCATGAACTACTCGGCTGCGTACCTGACCAGACTTTTCTGCACACAATATGAAATAACCCCTTCCAAATATATTATTTCACTGCGTATGAGCCGCGCGAAATACCTTCTTTCCCATAATCAGGAGCTTTCCATTAAGCAGATCGGTGAAATCATCGGTTACCATGACCAGGGTTATTTCAGCCGGATTTTTAAAAAATACACAGGTTTAAGTCCATTTGAATACCGCGAGAGTATCTCGTGAATCTAGCCGGTCAAGCCATTTGACGCAATAACGGGAGCGGCCTGCAGCAGAATTTTGCTGCAGGCTTTTTTGTGCTTCGTTTTCGGCGGCAATGTGAAATGTCTGTTAATCTTGAGCCTTTTTAACATAAAAGAAGATGATTAATGTCCAGGTTGCCTATAAAAAATAGCGCTAATAACGTTTTGTTGTGAAAAAAGTACAAATTCTGTGCTGTGAATGTGCATAGTCGGCCAACTTCAACAAGAGTATAAATATAGGCAAAGAGATAAGTAATGCTAATCCCGATATGAATAAGGCACATGCAGGAGTGAATCATGAAATACAAAGAGAACTGGTCTGAAACGAAAGAAAAATTCACCAACTGGTGGGCCCATAAAAACACAGGCCGTCCGCTTATGGTGGTCGTGGCAAAAAAGGAAGGGGCATACAGCCCGATCCCTGAAGAGTGTGTTTATAAAACAATGGACGAGAAATACCGCGATGCGGGGCACATGATAAAAAGATACCGTCATTACTGTGAGACCCATGAGTTTCTTGCAGAGAGTTTTCCCAATATGAGTGCTGACTTTGGTCCGGGATCCGTAGCATCCTATATTGGTTCGGATATTACTTTTAATGAAGACACAGTCTGGTTCAACGAGTTTGTAGAAGACTGGGAAGAGACGCCGAAGCTTGTGTTCGATCCCGAGAACCCCTGGTGGAAAGAGCATTATGCTCTTGTTAAAAAAGCACACGAACTTGCAGGTGATGATTTTTATATCGGCATACCGGACCTTATGGAAAATATTGATGTCCTAGCTTCCCTGCGAGGCGCACAGAATATGATTTTCGACATGATTGATGAACCGGAACAGGTCGAGGAGAGAATCCGTCAGATCAGCGATATATATTTTGAATACTATGACAGATTTTATGATCTTGTCAAAGATGCGCAGGGCGGTTCCTGCTACACCGTATTTCAGATCTGGGGAGAAGGCAAGACAGCAAAACTGCAGTGTGATTTCTCCGCAATGATGTCCCCGACCAACTTTCGGGACTTCATCCTGCAGCCGCTCAGAGAGCAGGCCGGCAGACTGAACAATGTACTTTATCATCTTGACGGTCCGGATGCCATCAAGCACATGGACGCTGTTATGGAAATCGATGAAATAGACGCCCTTCAATGGACCAGCGGCGACCACGGGCCGGACGGCACTCTGGAAGACTGGTATGTGATTTATGATAAAGCCAGAAAAGCCGGGAAATCGCTTTGGATTAAAGTATATACCGGTGAACTGGACGATTGGATAAAGGGTGTCGATAAGCTTGTAGAAAGATATGGCTCACACAGTATGTTCCTTCACTTCCCTGAAATGTCCAGGGAAGAGGCCGATAAACTTCTGGCTCATGCACAGAAGAACTGGAGCGATGTTAAGGGAACTTTCCCTTGCTGATCATGAACACTAAGAAAACATAATAAATGATTTGATAAGGAGGAAACAAACCCCAAAAAGAGATTCTGACAGAGTGAACACGAGATCAGAAAAGAACAAAAGAGGAACAACAAACGTAATCAAAAAGGGAGAAAAAGAATGAAAAAGAGACTTTTGAGTGCTTTATTGACTGTTTCAATGCTCATTACCCTTATGGCTGCCGGCTGCAGCTCACAGACAGCTTCAACTACAGCCGCTGCAACAACAGCAGCAGCAGAGGCAACAACTGCAGGCGATACAACCGCACCTGCTACAGAAGCAACAACAGCCGACTTTGCCGGCGAAGAACTCAGCATCATGGTATCACAGGGCTGGATGGATGCTTATTATGACGGCATCATTGCTGATTTCGAAGCCGAATACGGTGTAACCGTTGATCTTCAGACAATTCCTGCCGACCAGTATGACGATCTGCTTCAGTCCAAGCTGACAAGCGGAACCGCAACAGATATTTTCTGGATTCAGTCGAATCCATTCGCCATTGAGAGCGTACTTGTAGATCCTGACCAGTATTGCATGGATTTCACAGGCGCTGACTGGACAGATGTTATTCCTGCCGAAAGACTGGCTTCCTGCTCCGTCGGGGACAAACTCTATGGCCTGATGCTCTGGACCAACTCACCTGAGTACATAATGATGTACAACAAGACCTTATTCACAGAGCTTGGCATCACAGCCACACCTAAGACCTATACTGAGCTGCTTGCAGCCTGCGAAACCATTGCCGCCAAAGACGTTACCCCGTGGTTCATTCCCGGCGCAGACGGATGGCAGACACAGCTCGCTTTCTTCCAGATCGGCGGAGTATACGAGCAGGCACAAAAAGGACTGTATGACTCCCTGAACACCAACAAAGCAACTTTTGCCGACAATGCAAAAATGCTTGAAGTACTTGGACAGATGAAAGAACTCAACGACAAGGGCTACTTTGGAGAAGACTGGATCGGAACAGACAGCACCAACATGGCCAACATGTTCGCTGACAGAACCATTGCGATGGCAATGGCCAATCCCGGATACATCAACCAGGTAGTTACCGAAACAGGAACTACAGACGAGTTCGGCCTGTTCCTGATTCCTCTCGGCGACAACCAGACATATCCTACAAACCCGGCCGGCCCTATCATGATGGGTAATAAGAATTCTGAACATCCTGAACTTGTAAAGGCATTCTTCAACTTCGTAACAACAGACAAGAGCCTTCAGACACTTCTCGATGCTCACACCAACTGGACCAACCTTGCCGTTAATGAAGATGTTGTAACCATTGAGCAGCACTGGCTTGATGTCGAAAAAGACCTGATCGCAAATGTTGATGACTCCCTGCGCCTTACACCGGTTCTTCAGACCGGCACAAAGTACACAAATGATTACTGGATGGATTTCGGTTCAGACATGATCGCATTCTTCACAGGTCAGATCGAAGCAAATGATGTTCTTGTGAACATGGATGCAAACAGGGCCGAGTCGGCAGAGCTTCAGGCTGACGCCAACTGGCAGTAATGAATTAGTCCTCCTTTTGTGGTGCCGGGAGTGCATAACCATAAGCTCCCGGCACTTTCTCTCTAACAGCAGCTTTGAAATCGGAATATGATAACATGCGAAAAGTGGTGGCCGTTTTGAAAAAAAAGCAAGTTTACCCATTATGGTTCCTGATAATTCCTCTTGCACTCTACATCATATTTTTTCTGGCGCCCAGCATCCTGGGTATCATGTACTCCTTTACAGACTGGAATGCACGCAGCATCAAGGGCATTCACTTCATCGGTCTGGATAACTATATTGAGATTTTTACTTCGAATAAAAACTATGCGGACGGTATTTTCAATACACTTAAGTTTGCTGTAGTTTCAAATATTGTTAAACTGATACCTGCATTGCTGCTGGCCATTATGCTGCAGCACGGACTTAAGGGAAAAGGCGCATACAGGACGATCTTCTATCTGCCTTCGATCCTTCCGTTCCTTATTATCGGTCTGACATTCACATCTATTCTGAGTTATAACACAGGTCTCCTGAATACGGCCCTTGACGCGCTGCACCTTGGTTTCTTAAAGCAAAAGTGGCTCACGGACTTAAATGTTGTATGGAAAACGATTTATGGTGTCGATGCATGGCGTGGAGTCGGATACTGCATGACCATTTTCCTGGCCGGACTTAACACGATTCCAAATTCATATTACGAAGCAGCAGCTATTGACGGTGCGAATTTTTTCCAGAAGTTAAGATACATTACCCTTCCGATGCTTGCCCCCGCCATCATGATCAATTTGGTTTTCGGTATCACATACGGACTGAAAGTCTTTGATATTGTATATGTTCTTACCAACGGCGGCCCCGGACATGCAACAGAAGTTATCACAACATTTGCTTACCAGCTCTATGCAAACGGAAAATACGGAATGTCGACTGCACTTAATACGATCCTGTTCCTGATAGCGGCAGCCATCGGTGTTGTCGTAGTGAAAATAATGAGCAAACAGGAGGTGCAGCAATAATGAATAAGGCAAAAATTTCATCAATCGCGAAACAGATCATTTGTATACTGCTTAGTATTATTGTCCTCGCACCTTTTTATATGGTTCTTATCAATTCCTTCAAGTCAAAAACGGAAGCAGCACGCATGAGTCTGGCTTTTCCGACGGAGTGGTTCTTCGATAACTACGCGATCGTTATTGAGCAGGGGAAGCTGATGGTCGGCTTTTCCAACAGTCTTCTTTATGCAGTCGTCTCAACTTTTGTCGCTGTACTGGCATGCGCCATGGCGGCCTTTGTACTCGGAAGAAGGAAGATCAAGCTTACCAACGCCATATACTATTTCATTCTCTGCGGTCTTTTCATACCAATCAACTATGTAACCCTCATTAAAGTCCTTACCTTTTTCGGTGTTGCCAATACAAAACTCGGACTGATTATTGCCTTTACCAGCAGCATGATTCCGTTTTGCGTGTTTGTTATCAAGAACTTCATAAGTTCCATTCCTGTGGAACTCGATGAAGCAGCCCTGATTGACGGTGCCGGACCCATTACCATGTTCTTTACCATTATTTTCCCGCTCCTGAAGCCGGTCATGGTCACAGCTTTTATCCTGGAATTCATGGGCGTATGGAGCGATTTTATGACTCCGCTCTACCTTTCGGGATCCAGCAGCATGTGGACAATGAACCTTGCCGTATATAATTTCTTCGGTAAGATGACAAGCAATTGGAACTACGTATTTGCAGATATCGTACTGACATGCCTTCCGGTTATCATTGTCTATATGATCGGGCAGAAATACATTGTCGGAGGAATGACATCCGGCGCTGTGAAAGAATAAGAGTAAACATGATGGCAGAGAAATCTGGAGGAATGATGAAAATATTCTGTGAAAAGCCTGCTGTGAAATGGGGGGAAGCTCTTCCCATCGGTAACGGACACACAGGCGGGATGGTCTATTCAGGGACACAAGAGGACAGGATTGACCTGTCGGAAAACACCTTTTTCAGCGGCAAAAAATCCCTCGAGAACAACAGAAGGGATGCCCACAAGGCTTTCTATCATATGAGAGCCCAGCTTATGAAAAATGACTTCGACGGTGCGCAGCATTCTTGTGAAGAATTCATCGGACACAGGCGCAATTACGGAACCAACCTTCCCGTCGGAGCACTTTCCATTAAATACGGACATGAATTTCCCAAAGTCGAAAGCTATGGCAGAAACCTTGATATTCTCGATGGCGTAATAGAATCTGATTACCTTTATGAGAACTGCACATTCCGCAGAACGGTGTTTGCATCCCATCCGCATAAGGTTTTGGCTTACAGAGTGTGCTCTGACAAGGCCGGCTCGATTCATCTGACAGCAGGCTTTGAAGGTGCCGGCGCATCCTGTAAGGTTGCGGCTGCCGGTTCCGGGCTGGATTTCATAGTGAAAGCACATGAAAATATGCACAGCGATGGAAAGACCGGCGTTAAATTGTGCGGACATATAGCGGTGGTGACGGACGGTCATGTCGAGATTTCCGACAAAATCCATGTATCGGATGCCAGTGAAGTTATATTCTTCATCGGCATGTCCACGAATTTTAAGAATCGGAAAAAATCAGAAATCATATTAGAAAACCTGCGTGCGCATGTTACCCGATCCGGGTCGGACGGATGGGAAGCGATTTATACCCGGCATGTACAGGACATCAACCGCTGTATGGGACGAGTTGACCTTCAGATTCAAAGTAAATACCGGACCGGCAAGGCAAATACCTGCATCCCGCTGATGTTTCAGTATGGACGTTACCTTCTCCTGTCGAGTTCAAGGGAAGATTCAAAGCTTCCGGCACATTTACAGGGGATCTGGAATGATAATGTTGCCTGCAGGATTGGCTGGACCTGTGACATGCATCTGGATATCAATACCCAGATGAATTACTGGCCGTCTGAGGTGACGAACCTGCCGGAAACGGCTGAGCCTCTGTTTCGCTGGATTGAGGAAGAACTTGTCCCTTCCGGCAGGATAACTGCCAGGGAAAGTTATGCACTTGACGGTTGGGCTGCCGAGATTGTTTCGAATTCCTGGGGCTTTACGGCACCGTACTGGGCACCTCCTATTTCGCCTTGTCCAACCGGCGGAGTGTGGATTCTGACACATATGTGGGAGCATTATCTCACGAGCCGGGACGAGAACTTCCTTCGGTATCGCGCTTACAGCGTTATCCGGGAAGCGGCAGCTTTTTTTGCAGATTATGTGTTCGAGGACCCGCTTACCGGGGTGCTGACGAGCGGACCTTCCGTTTCCCCGGAAAACGCCTTTTCCGTTAACGGCAAAGATTATCACAGCAGCAATGGCTGTACGTATGAAATCCTGATGATAAGGGAACTGTTCTCCATCTTTCTTCAGTCATCGAGAATTCTCGGTATCGAAGACGATCTTGTCTCAAAAGCTGCAAATGCTATAACGAGGCTGCTGCCCTATAAAATCCAAAGTGACGGAAAGATAGCTGAATGGAGCCATAAATTTGGATCCTCTGATTTACAGCACCGCCACACAAGCCATCTTCTCGGCCTTTTTCCATTTGCGCAGATTACCCCGGAAAAAACACCTGAACTCGCAGAAGCCGCTGCAGTCAGCATTCAGGAAAAGCTGGATCCATCGGAGTCATGGGAAGATACCGGCTGGGCGAGATCGCTTATGACTCTTTATGCAGCCCGTCTTCATGACGGCGAAGCCGCGTATAAACATATCGAAAGCATGCTTGAACATCTTCATCAGGAGAATTTCATGGTTATTCATCCCCCGACCAGAGGTGCGGGTGCCTTCGATAATGTTTATGAACTTGACGGAAATACGGGCCTGACATCAGCCATAGCAGAGATGCTTGTGCAGAGCCATGACGGTGTCCTTCAGCTTCTTCCGGCTCTTCCCGACAGTTGGGAAAGCGGAAGGATTACCGGACTCATTGCACGCGGCGGTATTGCGGTGGATCTTTACTGGGCCGGCGGTATGCTGACCCGCGCTGAGTTTTCATCGCAGAAGGATATGAACTGCACGATCTCATATAAGGGAAATAAAGCATTAATGATATGTAAGAATAAAGAAAAAGTGGTATTTACCCCTTGATCGCACATACCAGGCAAAAAACTATTAATCCATTCGGCTTGCCCATAAAATATCGCCGCAAAAAGCACCTAAAGAAATTACATATACTTTGTAATCTTTATCTAAATATTTCGGAATATTATAAATAATTGCAGAAAATTGTAAATAATGTCAAAAAAAATCCAAATAAATTGTTAAATTTGTAAATTTGATGAAATACTTTTGCCTGGCGCTTCTATATACTTTGCGTAATGGTTAAGAGTCTGGACAAAGGGTGCACATTTTGTCAGTCGTTTGGTGAGCAGCTTGTTTCGAGAAGGAGTATTGGAAAATGGATTTACAGGAAATCTGTCAGGCAGTAGAATCGGGAAAAGGCAAAAAGGTCAAGGAACTAGTTAATTTAGCAGTTGAAGAGGGAATGTCCGTAAAGACTATCTTAGACGAAGGTCTCATCCAGGCGATGAGCAATATCGGAGAGAAGTTCCGCCTGAATCAGGTATATGTACCTGAAATGCTGGTCGCAGCCCGCGCAATGTCGATGGGTCTTACGATCTTAGAGCCCCTTCTTACGGCAACCGGTGTCAAGCCGGTCGGTAAAGTTGTCATCGGCACTGTTAAAGGCGACCTGCATGACATCGGCAAGAATCTGGTGGCAATGATGATGAAGGGAATGGGCGCAACTGTCTATGACTTAGGCGTCGATGTTCCCAACCATACATATGTCGAGAAAGCAGAAGAAGTTGGAGCCGATATCATCTGCCTTTCGGCCCTTCTTACAACGACAATGCCTGCTATGGGCGAAGTCATTAAGGAATTTGAAGAATCCGGTGTACGCAGCAAGTACTTCATCATGATTGGCGGAGCTCCTGTAAGCCAGATGTTTGCCGACCAGGTCGGAGCAAACGCTTATACAGGTAATGCAAGTGAAGCGGCTGATGTTGCCAAGGCACATCTTCTCGCTAAGGTCATGTAAGAGCCCTGTGATGCGCGCATCATTCTATGATGCGTAAAAATAAACCGAATTGTATGAAGCCCGAAGACCATGCAGACACATGGTTTTCGGGCTTTGTTTTGTGACTTTAGTCCGTTGAGCGCCAATGAGAGTGCAAACCGCCCGTTTGACGGGGGGGTATGATTAGCTGGGATTTATTAGGCCTAATATAATAATATTCAAAATATTTGTATATAATATTGTTAAATTTGCCTATGTATCTCGGAATATAAATGTAAATAAAGAAATATAAGAAAATATTCCAAATAAAATGTCATATTTATAAATTCAGTATAATACTTTTAAATGTCGAATTCATATAATCGGGAGTATAGAAAAGTTAATAAAGAAGGTGCACATTTTTTATTAATGCAAGAAATATGAAGTTGTCAGGCTGTTCATTCATTGGATAGATTTTCAACAAAAAAAAATACAGGGAGAAAAAATGAAAAATATCTATAAATGGCTCTATGAAAATGTGGGCACAAGTACCGTTAAAGCGATGCCTGTTATGACGTATCCTGGTCTTGCCGTTACAGGAAAATCCGTTATGGAAATGATTTCAGATGGACAGAGTCAGCTTGAGTGTATTGACAGCCTCTGCAAAATGTACAATACGATTGCGGCTGTCACGATAATGGACCTGTCTGTTGAAGCTGAGGCTTTCGGCTGTGAGGTCCGCTTTTCCGATCAGGAGGTTCCAACTGTAATTAGAAGCGTCGTAGAAGATGGTGCGGATGCTGAAAAGCTTCAAATTCCGGCCGTTGGAACAAAGAGAACACAGGCATATATTGATGCTGCCAGACTTGCAGCAGAAAACATAACAGATATCCCGGTATTTGCCGGCTGTATTGGGCCTATATCTCTCGCGGGGCGTCTGATGGATGTCACGAATTTGTTTATAACCTGCATGGATGAACCGGAAGTTGTGCATATCGTTCTGGAGAAGGCGACACAGTTTTTGATTGAATATGTTAGGGCTTTCAAGGAAGCCGGAGCCGACGGAATCGTTATTGCCGAACCTGTGGCAGGACTGATGTCGCCAGATCAATGCCAGGAGTTTTCATCGGTATATGTCAAAAAAATGGTTGATGCATTACAGGATGAAAACTTTGTTGTGATTCTACATAACTGCGGGCAAACGGTTAAACTTGTGAATTCAATGGTTTCAACCGGTGCAAAAGCCTTCCACTTTGGTAACCAGATAGATATGAAAGACATAATGCCGCAGATTCCGAAGGACCGCATAGCATTCGGCAATGTTGACCCGGCAGGATTATTCAGAAATGGTACACCGGATATGATGAAAAAAGAAGTTGGAAATCTTCTTGAGAATATGAAGCCATATTCGAATTTCATACTTTCATCCGGATGTGACATCCCTCCGAATACGCCTTTAGAGAATATAGATGCATTCTTTGATGCTCTTGAAGAATTTAATAAGGCGAATGCAGCGAAATAGTTAATTATCCACGCATGAGTGTAATAAAAAATATAGCTTGAAATTTTTCTGAGGAATCATTTCAAGCTATATTTTTCCTTCAATTCTATTTCTATTAAAATTGTCAGGCCGGAGTCAGGGGCTTAGGATACCCGTAAGGCCTGAATAAAGGCTCCATTTTGGTCTGGCCCATTTCCAGGGCTTCCTGTACAGTCAGGCCTCTTTTAAGAATATCGCTGAGAACGCCGCATAGTATGGACTCGATTTTATTCTGCGGGACAATGAGTGACTTCGGCCTGTAGGGGCCGCATCTTTTGTTGCAGTATTCGAAGCTCTTTTCGGTGTAAAGGGATTCAGCCCGAAGTTCCAGCCGACGCTTACCGGCGTTTTGCCCGGAACAGGCTCATATCCGACGCGTCCGATAACGTTAGTATGGATGCTCTCGTTGATCAGGGCCGCATATTCTGTATAGGTAAGGAGCATGGCTGTTTTTCCGGATGAAAAATCGCTTATTGTCTGTGATATGGATTTCTTGAACAGCGGGTGCTCCACGTAATTGAGCGTCTGCAGAATACTGTGGAAAGCGCGGATGTTTTCCGGGGGACCGATTATTATGCAAAACAGGGCGACAGCAAGTACATCTTTGCCGTAGGTATTGACACGGATTCCGGCGTTATCAAAGGAATCGAAGACGGCGTCATCGATGCAACCATCGCACAGAATCCTCTTGGACACGGCTACATCTCCTGCATGCTCCTGAAGTACCTCTCAGAAGGCTATACAGCTAAAGAAGGCGTCTACTTCATCAACTCAGGCAACGTCCTTGTAACCAAAGACAACCTGACCACCTATGCAGCTGACCTTGAGACTGTTACAAAAGACATTCTTGCCAGCCTTACGACAGAATACCTTGTTAAGTAAAAATTGTTCACTGTCTTCATAAAAAGGGAGAAAAGAAATGCTGGAATTAAAACACATCAGTAAGTTGTTTCCGGGAGTTAAGGCGCTTGACAATGTCAGTCTGTCTTTTGCAGAAGGTGAGATCCATGCTCTTGTCGGAGAAAACGGAGCAGGAAAATCAACCCTTATGAAGATCATCACTGGTATCTATCAGCCGGACTGCGGCGAAATACGATTAGATGGCAAAAGCGTGGAAATGCATTCCTTCAGGGATGCGATCGCTCACGACATCAATATGGTAAGCCAGGAAATACAGATTATTCCTGAGTTTACCGTAGCGGAAAACATCGTATTGGATCGTATCGACCAGTTTCGGAAGGGTCCTGCTGTAGACTGGAAGAAAATCAACTCTACAGCCCAGGAATATCTGAACATGGTAGGTCTCTGCATTGATCCTTCCTACAAGACAAAGGATCTGACCGTAGCACAAAAGCAGCTGATTCAGATTGCCAGGGCTCTGTCTTCAAAGGCAAAGTACATCCTGATGGATGAACCGACTTCTTCGCTGACTACACATGAGAGCAATACTCTGATGAAGATCATCAAGAAGCTCAAATCAAACAATGTTGCAGTCATTTTTGTCTCGCACAAAATTGAAGAGGTTCTGGAAATCTGCGACAAGGTATCGGTCCTTCGTGACGGACAGTATGTCGGTACTCTTGACTGCGAAAATCTGCAGCGCCAGGATATTGTAACCATGATGATCGGCCGCGAAGAGAATATGGAGCACATGGGCTTTCTCGACGTCACGGAAGAAAAAGTTCTTGAAGTCAAAAATGTATCCCAATACGGGCAGTTTGACCGTGTCAGTTTTGATCTCAATCGCGGTGAAATCCTCGGATTTTATGGCCTTGTGGGATCGGGACGTACCGAACTCGCAAGACTTCTGGTCGGTGCAGACAAAATGGATGAAGGCGAAGTATACATCATGGGTAAGAAAGCCAATATCCATTCAATCAAGGACAGCCTGCTGGACTACAAATTCTGCTATGTCACGGAGAACAGAAAAGAAGAAGGGTTAATCCTGGACTTCTCTGTAGCGACGAACATCAGCATTACAGTCTGGCACTCGATCACAAATCTCATTCATAAGATCAGCACAAAGAAAAGCAGATTGTTGGCTCGATGATCGATAAAATGAGCATCAAGACACCCACACCTGAAATGAAAGTCGGAAACCTGTCAGGCGGTAACCAGCAGAAGGTAAGCATTGGAAAATGGCTGGCCAGCGACTGCGACATCCTTATTATTGACGAACCGACTATCGGTGTGGACATCGGGGCCAAACGAGCCATCCATGACCTGATCTGGCGGCTGGCAAAAGAAGAAGGCAAGTCCATCATACTCATTTCTTCTGATATGCCCGAGATGATTGCGCTGGCCCGCAGAATTCTTGTCTTCAAAGACAAGAAAATCTCAGGTGAAATTCTAAATCTTAATCATGAAGTCCTCCAATATTCAGCGGTAAGCGAAGAAATCGGACGACTCATGGCGTAAATCAAATTTGTTGAAGCTAAGTTGCTGACAGATTTTTAGCAGGTTATCCGGAACGCAGATAATTCAATACAGCGAAGCTGGCTTCATGCATCAATGGAGTCAGTTTTGTTGTTATTATTTAAGAAGTGAGAGCCGGCAGCAAGGCGATAATTCGTTGGCTTTTTTCCCGTTTAAGCGATTATAATAGAAATAGATGATCGCAAACGGATCAGATTCATTGTTTTCGTTGCTGCATATATTTTGTAATGTGCCTTTAAGGAGGAATCGAAAAATGGATTTGCAGGAATTGTGTCTGGCAGTAGAACAGGGTAAAGCTAAACGAGTCAAGGAGCTGGTTAACCAGGCGGTCGAAGAGGGAATGTCGGTTAAAACAATTCTTGATGACGGGCTTATCAAGGCTATGGGTATTATCGGAGAAAAATTCCGCTTAAACCAGGTCTATGTTCCGGAGATGCTTGTTGCTGCAAGGGCCATGTCTATGGGACTTACGATATTGGAGCCGCTGCTTACGGCAACCGGGGTAAAGCCCGTCGGTAAAGTCGTTATTGGAACGGTAAGGGGCGACCTGCATGATATAGGTAAAAACCTGGTCGGCATGATGATGAAGGGCATGGGCGCAACCGTCTATGACTTGGGCGTTGATGTTCCGAGTCATACGTACGTAGAGAAAGCCGAAGAAGTCGGCGCTGATATTGTGTGTCTTTCTGCCCTGCTGACAACAACAATGCCGTCGATAGGCGAAGTTATAAGCGACTTCGAGGCTTCGGGCGTTCGTGATAAATATTTCATCATGATCGGCGGTGCTCCGGTCAGCCAGATCTTTGCCGATCAGGTCAAAGCGGATGCATATACCCCTAACGCCAGCGAAGCAGCCGACGTTGCCAAGGCATATCTTCACGCCCGGATAAAGCAGGAATAAGCCTGCTGTGAACTGGCATTTTTTTCATGCCTGACTGATACTTTGAAGACTTGGATCACGGGAACCCGTAAATGAATGCACAGCATCATATACGGGTTCCTTTTTTTGAAAACCTTTTAAAATTAGAGGATAATCAAATGGTGATAAAAATTAGCACTATATTTATAAATTATTTAATAAATCGGTTCTAAAATCGGCAAATAGACGAAATTAGATAAATATATTCCAAATAATTTGTTAAATATATAAATTTGATAGGATACATTTTCCCCTCCTTTTCGTATCATGGTCATGTAATCAAAGCTAAACAAAACGGTGCACATTTTGATTTTGGCTTGTCGAATTTGAATCGTTTTCCGAGTGGGAGGAAAAAATAATGGACTTGAAAGAAATAGCTTTGGCAGTTGAACAGGGTAAAGGAAAAAGGGTTAAGGAATTAGTTAATCAGGCGGTGGCAGAAGGTATTTCGGTTAAGACTATTCTTGATGACGGACTTATATACGCGATGGGAAGTGTCGGTGAAAAATTCAGACTGAATCAGATATATGTCCCTGAAATGCTTGTAGCGGCCAGGGCCATGTCCATGGGACTGAGCATCCTTGAGCCTCTTCTGACTGCAAAGGGAGTCCAGCCAATCGGACGGGTCGTTATCGGAACGGTTAAAGGAGATCTCCATGATATCGGCAAAAACCTGGTCGGTATGATGATGAAAGGTATGGGTGCAACGGTTTATGACCTTGGCATTGATGTTCCCGATCGGACCTTCGTTGAAAAAGCGGAAGAACTGAAAGCTGATGTCGTCTGTATTTCAGCGCTGCTTACTACAACAATGCCTGCGATAGAGGACGTTATCAAAGAGTTCAACAAGACAAAGAACCGCAGCAATTATTTCATCATGATCGGAGGAGCCCCGGTCAGCCAGGCTTTCGCAGATAGTGTCGGCGCAGACGCCTATACAGCAACAGCAGGTGAAGCCGCTGATGTTGCCAAGGCACATATGCTTGCCAAATCAAAATAAGGAGGGAAGAAAAATGAAAAAAGTATTTACCAGACTTGCCTATGATTCCCTGGATGATTTCATATACGGATCCTGTCCGAATCCTGTTACCTGCAAGAACGGGCTGGTTATCGGCGGCGGAGAAATCTACCCCGAAGTGAATTTTACTCTTCCAGCGATGAGCGCAACGCTGCAGACACTTCCGGATGCGATCAGCATATATAAAAGCATGATCGACGGTGTACTGAAAAAAGCTCATGAACTCCACGCGCCGGGACTTGTCGTTGAACTTGAGACACTTCCGCAGTATACGGAAAACCCTCAGTGGGGTATTGATATCCATAAGGTTGTCAGGGACACCATGTTCGAATTTGAGGCAAAGCACGGCCTTAAAAGTGTCATGCGCATGACGCCCAATGATATCCGCGAAATGAGCCGTCCTCCCATAATGAGAGGCGGGCAGTACTGGGAAGAAATGGTCAGGATATTTGAGGGCACGGCAAAAGACGGTGCTGATATTTTGTCCATCGAGTCCACGGGCGGTAAGGAAATTCATGACGAAGCCATCATGAATGCGGATTTGCGGACATCCATTTTTGCACTTGGCTGTCTTGCATCCAGAGACATGAAGTGGCTGTGGACCCATATCTCCGGAATTGCTGACCAATATGGCGCGATTTCCGGAGGAGACTCCGCCTGTGGTTTTGCCAATACTGCTATGGTCCTCGCAGAGCAGGGATACATCCCCAAGATATTCGCTGCTGTAGTCAGGGTAATTGCAGCCCCGAGAACACTCGTCGCAATAGAGAACGGAGCGGTAGGCCCCGGCAAGGACTGTGCATATGAGAATGTATACCTAAAGGCAATTACCGGCACACCCATCTCTCTTGAAGGGAAGACAGCGGCATGCGCACATTTCAGTCCCATCGGCAATATAGCAGCAGCCGCGGCTGATTTGTGGAGTAATGAATCGGTGCAGCAGGTGAAGCTCTTAAGCGGTTTTGCACCGACTGTGTCAACAGAGCAGCTGATTTATGACTGCAGGCTGATGAACCTTGCGGCGAAAAAAGGCCACGCGATCCTTTTCAGGGATCTCCTGGTTGAATCTGACTGTTATCTGGATCCGCAGGCATATGTCCTGCGGCCTGACGTCGTTTTCGAAATCAGCAAGGCAATCATATCGGAAGAGACACCTTTCCTGCGCACGCTGAAAGCAGCCAGGGTTACTCTTGAAGTTCTCAGAAGAGCTGTGGAGAACAGGGAACTGGTACTTGATGACAGAGATGCTAAGTGGATCGACATACTTGAAGCGCAGATAGAGGACATTCCGGAAGATGAAGAAGCCTTCATTGCCGAAATCAGACAGGAACTTGATGAAACAAAATACACACCGTCAGAGTACGGGATCTGATTCCTGATGCAGATGCCGTGAAAAGCCGGGGACAAGCAAAGAGGTGATGAACGGATGAAAAACAAAATACCTTTAAGTATTGTCTCCGGCTTTTTGGGTGCCGGGAAAACAACCTTTATAAAAAAACTTGTTCAGGATGTGTTTGCGGACGAAAAGGTCATTGTCCTGGAAAACGAGTTTGGCAAAATCGATCTGGACAGTGAGAATCTGGCCCGAGATAGAATTCTGGTCGAAAGCATAAGAGGCGGGTGNNCGGGTGCATCTGCTGTTCAAGTTCGGATATGCTGCCCGTCAGTATACAGGACCTTGCCGAACGTCACCGCCCGGACCGAATCATCATCGAGCCGACCGGCCTCGCACAGCTTACAGACGTGCTTACAGCGCTTCAGGAGCCATATATTCAGGCTGCGTGCGAAATAGACCATATTATCACTATCGTCGATGCCAGAAATTTTTACAGCCGGATCAGTATTTCTAAGGTCTTTTTTGAGAACCAGATTGCTGCAAGCCGGGTCGTATTCCTGAGCAAAACGGAAGGCCTTCAGAAGGCTCAGCTGACAGAGGTCTCGGAAGCGGTCCTGTCCATAAATCCATTTTGCGAAATCGTCTGTGACAATAGGGAGAAGCTGACAAAAGCCGGACTTGAAGAAGTGCTGGCTTTTTCCCGTTACCCTTTTACACCAATACCGGCTTCAAGTTCCGGTGAGAGCACACAAATGTATCAGAGCTTTTCATACGAAGGGGGGGAATACATGTTCCTGCCGCATGTCCGGGAACTTTTCCGCGGGATTACGGATAATCGATACGGCGAAGTTCACAGGGTTAAAGGAATTTTCCAGACATCAGAAAGTGACTGGTATACATGTGAATACGTCCCCGGCGAGACTCGCATCCGGCGTCTCGAAAAGAACGTGGAATCAGGACACGCCAGACTTCGGATCTGCGTGATCGGACTTCGCCTGAACAGCGGCCAGCTTCGGTCCGGGCTGCTTCGCGCAGGGATGGCCGGTGAAAAAGAAAGCGCGTTACAGTGACTCCCTGTACTGCTTCGGAGTCGTGCCGGTCTGCTTCTTAAATACCTTCGAGAAGTAACTCTGGCTCTCAAACCCTGTCTCCTCAGCAATTGTCACAAGAGGCATACTGCTGGTTTTTAATAGATGTTTGGCCTGTTCAATCCTGAGCTTGGTTATGTAATGCGAAAAGTTAAGGCCGGTTTCCTTTTTGAAGAGGATGGAGAAGTAAGTCGGATTCAGCCCGACATACTTGGATACCTCTTCAAGAGTCAGATTCGTATTGTAACGCTGATTGATATAATGGACGCTTTTTCTGATCAGCGTAAGGTTATTTTCGGTCACATTTGAAAAGACAAGAGTGGTATACTTTTCTAGTGTTTCCAGAAGGACAAAAGACAAATCCGTCAGATTATTAATCTTGGCAATGCTGCCTAAATAACTGTCTGTCATTCCATACACAACCTCAGAATCTTCGCCGCTTTCGATAAGTGCACGCGAAAGGAGCGTAATCAGCTCAATCGTGCGGATTTTTATGATTTCGATGTTGTTGCCGGAGTTAAAGTAGATTCGGCCGAGCATCTCATTGAGACGGGACTTCGCACTTTCGACATCACCCAGCAGAACGTCGGAGATCAGCATTTTTTCCTGCTCATACTGGGAAGCCGCGGCTTCAGGATTGCTTTTGATGATCTGCATATATTCGCCGATTTTGGCCTGCTGCATCGTCTTCCCGGACCGCTCATCAAGGTGGGCATGGTCATCTGACAGGGGATTGCTGACAAGCAGGAACAGAAGCTTGCTAAGGTACCGGGCACGGTATGGCTCGACAAGCGGAATTGCGGCGAGGGCACTGTATAGCTTTGAGCGATAATCCATAAGAATATCATGCTTCTGCATAACCGAATCAACAACGCTTATGTCAGGATATTCAAGGGAAATCGGCCCTGCAAGGACGCTGGCAATATGCTTATTTCCCTTCATTATCGGCGCGGTAAAGTGGATGAGCCCTGCGGGACACGAAAAGATATAGCTCTCCCCCAAAGAGACAGCCTGAAGGCACGCTTGCTGGTGTGTCTGTGAACATGGACAGTACTTGCCGGTTGCATCATGAAACAACTGGCAATATGCATGGGGTTCACCAAAACTCTTGATTAATTCCCCTTTTTTATTCAAAATAGAAACGCTGATATTCGTCGCATTATAGAATGTAGATAAGGCGTCGGAAAGTTCGTCTAAATAATCCATTGAAATTCCTTTCTGCATCCAATACGTAACATTTTCAAAGGGATTTCTTGATTGTGAGTATACAACACTTCACTGAAAAGTTCATTACCGGGTTCACCGATATATTAATTAAAAGATGAGTGAGGGCCGCATGGAAAACGTTTTAACATTTACTCTGTCAGAAACCAGACTCGACAAAAACAATGTACTTCAACTTGTGGATTTCCGTAAGGACAGTCCGGTTTTTGAAGAGATAATGGAAGACTATGCAGAAGTGGAAGAAATTTTTCAAAAACTGGTTAAACCGCAGACAAGACTTCTCTTTGACGAAATACCGCCCGAGATCGCAGGTGATAATTTCCCGGCCGGAACAAAGGTCATTTACCTCATCCACACAGTCGGCAAAGAGGTAAGCGAATATGCCACAAAAGCATTTACCGAATGCGATTATCTCAAGGGGATGCTGATGGATGCGATGGCTTCGTCGTATCTTTTTGCGATGGATAAGGAAGTGTCCGAAATCCTAAAGTCAGAGTGTTCACAACGTGGCGTCGGCATCCGCTGCCGGCTTGAAGCGCCTCGGGATATATCGATGCTTGCCCAAAAGACAGCGTGTGACAAGCTCTTCCATAAAGACCATTCTGTTGTCAGGACAAGTTCTGCCTATATGCTTGATCCGCCGAAAAGCAACTGTGAGATTTTTGTCCTGACTGATAATAAGGAAATGATGCATACAGAAATAGACTGCAGTGCATGTATGCAGACAAGCTGTCCAATGAGAAAATCGATGCAGATATCTGTCAGTGTCATTCAAAAAGACGGCACCAAAGTCATTCACTGCAAGGATAATGAAAGCCTGTTAAATGCTTTGAGAAGACATAAAATGTACTCGAGTGCAGCCTGCGGGGGGACCGGCAAATGCGGCAAGTGTAAAGTCCAATTTCTTGAAGGGGTCATTGAGCCGACTTACGCCGACCGCACCCATTTCCCGGAAAGGGAAATCGCTGCAGGAATCCGTCTTGCATGCCAGGCCTTTCCCAAAAACGACTGCACAATAAGTATGGATTTTCCGGATGAATCGACATTTGAAATTCTTTTGGAGAATGCTTATACCGATACAGCAGCTGCGGATTCCCATGAAGAGGCTTATGCAATAGCCGTGGATATCGGCACGACGACAATTGCCGCCGCCCTGGTCGGCTTATCCTCCAAACGTCCGATTGCTTACTATACAACACTGAACCGGCAGAGAATGTATGGCGCTGATGTCATATCACGCATGCAGGCATCGACAGACGGCAAAAAAGATTTACTCAGGGAATCGATCCGTGAAGATATCCTTCTATGTATCAGCAGACTTATCAATGATAACAAGATCGACAGGAGCCGGATTACCAAGATGGTACTTGCCGGCAATACAACGATGGGGCATCTGCTCAGAGGTTATTCCTGCCAGACACTCGGCGTATTTCCTTTCACACCGGTCAGCATCGAAAAGGAAGAAATGTCTTTTAAAGAGCTGCTTGGAAGTGACATGCTTGACTGCCGTGCCATCCTTTTCCCGGGCATTTCGACTTTTGTCGGCGGGGATATCGTATCGGGACTTCTTGCCTGCGGATACGCAGACGAGTCCGGGATCAATCTTTTCATCGATCTTGGAACAAACGGTGAAATGGCTGTCGGGAATAAAGATAAGATCCTGACAACTTCAACAGCTGCGGGTCCTGCTTTTGAGGGCGGCAACATCCTCTGGGGAACGGGAAGCATTCAGGGCGCTATCAGCAGTGTCTCCATTAAAGACGGGCAGGCCAGTGTCGAGACGATCGGTAACAAGCCTCCTGTAGGTATTTGCGGCACAGGCATTCTCGAGTCTATGTCCGAACTCCTGAAGGCTGAACTGATCGATGAGACGGGACTTCTGGATGACAGGTATTTTGCTTCCGGCTTTCCGTTGGCAAAGAC
>DIEQ01000066.1 GCA_002418705.1 Mageeibacillus sp. UBA5770
GAAAGCACCTGAAACAATTACCATGAAAGGTGTTCCGGAAGAGATTGATGATGAATTGGGCGGGCTGACGGCATCTGCTCTCAATACCTTCTATGGCGAAAAAGTTGCGGACACTGACAGTTTCTCTGAAGTGACCGGGATTTTATATCTGAATACGACCATAACACCTGAACCGGATTATAAAGCACTTGTCATATGTCTTTTTATAGCTGCCGTTTTACTTGTTATTTATGTGAGAATTCGAATCCCTCAGAAGCGTTACAGGAAGTATCAGAAAGACACACTTGGCAAGTTCGACAGCAGCGCTCTTTTGCAGGTTGAACGGGAAATCGAACAATCCTCGACAATTTGCCTGAATAACAATAATCTGTATATTACTCCTAACTATCTTGTCAGCAGGCTGCCGTTTCTGGAGATTATCCAGATTCATGAAGTTGTGCATCTTTATGGTCTGTCCGGACCGGCATCAGGCAGAGATCAGGGCGTTGTTGCTGTTACCGGTGACGGTGTAAAGCATGAGATGACATTCATATCTTCACAGAATGCAGATAATAATCTGACAGCACAGATTGTTCAAAAAATGAAAAGTGTTCTGCCGGATATTAAATATGGCTTTGAAACCGGCTTCTATACAGATAATACGTCTGATTTATATGAGGATTATGCTCCCGATAATAAAAGCGTTGTGTTTCTCGGAATCATTGGTGCTGTTATAGGAGCCTCGCTTGGCAGTGTTATCTGGATTATCATTGGAAAGATAGGGTTTATTGCCGGTATTGCAGGACTTATCATGGTCATAGCGGCAATGAAAGGCTACAGTATACTTGCCGGTTCCATTGACAGGAAAGGCAGGATTATTTCCATTTGCATTGCTATGGCCATGATATTCGCAGCAAATTATTCGTCATACGCCATCGAATATTGTATAGCAAACGATTCTTTAAATCCTTCAGGACTAATTGATGCTTATAAGGTGCTGCCGGCATTGATGACAAAGGCAAATCTGTGGAGTTCTTTTGCGATTGACCTTATTTTAGGCTATGCGCTTTCAATCTGGTCCTGCGTCAGTCTTAACTCCCGAAGAATTTTCGGGTAGAATGATTGAATACGCGATACGTTATCAATCATGCAAAGGAGTGTCTCAACATGAAAAGAATTGCAGCTTTTTTCGATGTGGACGGGACGATTTCCCGTGAAGGCCTAATAGGCGAGATGTTCCGGAAAATGATCAAGTATGAACTGATTGACGCCACGAAATGGGAAGCCGAAGTGAAGCCTGCTTTTTCAAAATGGAACAGGCGTATTGGCGATTACGATAATTACCTGCTGAAAATGGTCGATATCTACACGGATACAGTGAAAAACACAGAAAGCTATCTTATTGAGCATATTGCCCGCAAGGTGATTGAGCAAAACGGAGAACGGGTCTACACATACTCCCGAGATAAGATTAAGTGGCATAAGGAGCAGGGTCACCTGGTCATTGCAATCTCCGGTTCGCCCGTTGAGCTCGTGCGTGAAATGGCAGACAAATACGGTATGGATGATTACAAGGGCACAGTATATGAAGTTGGCAGCAATGGTATTTTTAACGGGATCATCCGGCCTATGTGGGATGCGGAGAATAAGCGCACGGCTGTTAATGAAATGGCTCAAAAGCATAATATCGACCTTTCCGAAAGCTATGCATACGGTGATACGACAGGTGATTTTTCGATGCTGAAGATGGTTGGACGCCCCTTTGCCATTAATCCGACCAAGGAACTGATTGCCAGGATTCTTCAGGATCAGCAGCTGAAAGATAAAATCTCAGTGATTGTTGAGCGTAAGGATGTGACCTACAAAATCGGGATTGATACATTGAACCTGGTGGACTGAATATTAAATTCAGGTCCGTTATCAGGCGCAATGTGATAATCATCTGATAAGAACCTCTTCTATGTTACAATTAGAAAAAAGAAGAGGGGGTCGTGCAGTGAGTGAACATATAGACATTACAAAACTCCGCATGCCAAAATCAACATCCGGGATGATCAAAAAAATAATTCTGGGCATCATTGTTGTTGCGTTTTTGGCTGTGGGATCGACGATGTTCTACGTCGTGGAAGAACAGGAACATGTTGCTATCCTGACGTTTGGCAAATTTTCCGAAGAAAAGGTTGATGCAGGCCTGTATTTTAAAGCACCGTATCCGTTCCAGAAAATCATTAAGGTGCCCGCCAAACTGACACAGAAAATAGAGGTCGGATTCCGCACGCTTGCCGATGGTTCGCTGCAGATTATCGAAGAAGAAGCCCTGATGATCACAGGCGACGAGAATATCGTCCACGCAGACGCAATTGTTGAATGGCGTATCGGAAATGTGAAGGATTATCTGTACAATATTTCTGACGGTGAAGCGTTCTTGCGCAATGAGACGATTGCATCGATCCGCAGCGTTATCGGATCGACGAATCTTGATTTTGCCATCACAGATGGTAAGACGGAGATAGAGGCGAGGGTAACCGAGCAGCTGCTTGAACTGCAGGAAAAATATAATACCGGCATTCACATTATCGCACTTCGTTTCCAGGATATTGAACCTCCGAGCGGCGAAGTCCAACAGGCTTTCCGGGATGTTACCAATGCCCGTGAAGAGCAAAACACCAAGGTCAATATTGCAAAAGCATATGAGAATGAGCGGATTCCTGTCGCACGCGGTGAAGCCCAGGCGATGATTGAAGCAGCTGAAGCTGACAAAGAAAGCCGAATCCTCTCTGCCACCGGTGATGTTGCGCAGTTCAATGCAATATATGCCGAATATCAAAAAAACAAAGAGACAACGGAATTCCGACTGATCATGGAGACACTCGAGTTGATATACCCGCATTCCAAGATCATTATCACCGGTGAAAACGGTGAAGTTGTCCAGTATCTGCCGCTCAATGAGTTGATGAGCAGTTCGCAGGGAGGTGCCGCACAATGAAAAAAGGAATAAATAAGCTGGCTGTCGCCGGCGGTTTCCTCGTCGTGATTGCAATTGTACTTGTGAACTCACTTTTTATCGTGAATGAAGCTGAATTCAGAGTGGTTCTGCGGTTCGGACAGGCTGTGAGAATATATGACCAGCCCGGTCTCAAGATCAAGATACCATTTGTTGAGACAACTTCTACACTTCCCAAATATCAGATGATCTACGACAGTGCTGCAACGCCAATTTTAACTCTTGACCAGAAGCCGATTATTGTCGATAACTTTACGGTGTGGAGAATTACGGATGCACAGCAGTTTATCCGTACGATCCAGACCCTCAACTCTGCTGAGCAGAGACTTGATGCGGCTGTATACAATGCTGTCCGAAGAAGCCTTTCCGCAACAGATTACGGTGAGATCATCAGCGAAGAAACCTCCAGGGGCAACCTGAATGATGAAATCCTCAAAGAAGTATCCAAGGCAATGGCAGAAGGCAGTACCGGAATCACAATTGTTGATGTCCGTATCAAGAGAACCGATCTTCCGGAGGAGAACAAGGCAAGCGTATACAGCCGCATGATCTCCGATCGTAATTCCATTGCAGCCAGCTATCTTTCCGAGGGTGATGAGGAAGCAAAAAGAATCACTTCCGCAGCGGACCGTGTTGCTGACATCCTTATTGCAGAAGCCGATGCACAGGCCAAACAGATCCTGTCAGAAGGCGAACAGGAAGCTGCCCGGATTTATAACGAAGCCTACAGCGCGGATCCGGAATTCTATAAGCTCTACCGTACGTTGGAAAGCTACAAAATTTCTTTCCAGGGGCAGCCGGTCATCATGCTGCCGATCGATTCGCCTTACGCTAAGCTGCTCTTAGGCCAGCAGCCGGAACAGGAAGCGGCCCCGTAATTTTTGCGGACTGCGGTTTGTCGAATCAGCGGAAATATTCACCTACTGAAAGGCGATACAATGAGAAAGTCATGCGAAGATATATCCCACCTGATTGTTGTCGGGAAAACATACCCCCGCCAGTTACCTGATTCACTGCATAAATGGCATGTGTATCTGCTGGACAAGGGTCACTGCATTCTTTGCGTCCGCCGCGAAGACTTGAATCTCGCCCGAAAAGAAGGTATGGATAATTATGAAATACCGATCCCGGTAAAGACCGTTCTTCGTCTGGGTTACCGCATCAACGACAATTATGTTATAGTGTCAGGTACCAATTTTAATGATGACGGCCTTATCATACCGGAAGAAGAGGAAGAATTCTGATCGGCAGCCCTTGAATATTTATGCGATGGGAACCACGCCTTTGGGCTGGTTCCCATTTTCTATCCATGCTTTTGCAATTTCATTGAACAGGATTGGGTCTGCGAGGGATACTCCGTGTCCGATACCCGGAACAAGATAACCTTTACAGGAAGGATTGTTTTTCAGCATATCGCGCGCTGACTTGAGCATGACGCCCTTTTCCCTGGCTCCGACAAGAACCATGATTTTTACGCGGGCATTCTGAAAGCTTTCCGGCAGGGAATACGACATATTGGAATCGATGACCCGGATCAAATCCGGAAGGGCCGTCTTCTTTGAGTCGGCAAAATATGATTCAAAATATTCGTCGTCAATATAGAGCTGTCTGGCCTGCAGGCGCGCAAAACTCTTGTTTTGGATGAGCCCATAACTCATTTTGAAGACTGGACGGATCATTTTTCGAGTCAATGGCATGGGACGTACAAGTGCGCTGTTGATGATGGCACACGAGACTATGTCCGGTCGTGTACTTAGAATTTCAACCAGAATCTGAGCACCGAGCGAGAGACCGATGATGATTACTTTTTTATCAGGCGCCTTGGTTTCTGCCAGTTCGACGACTTTTCGGGCGCTTTCCTGTATGGAGATAAAATGTTCTTCTGAACTCCTGCCGTGGCTTTCCAGGTCGGGTACCAGCACGCGATAATTCGCGAAAAAATCGACTTGCTTATCCCACATCCATCCGCTCACACCGCCGCCGTGCAGAAAGAGAATGACCTGTCCATCGGGATTGCCGGTTTCCTTACAATAAAGTGCCATTTTGAACTCCTTTACCCCTTTGCCGTGATCCCGTTTTTGATGAGATCAATCATATCGGTGATGATTTTTTCGTTTTCTGCAAATTCAGTATCTACAATATCCTTGCCGCTGCTGACGGCCAGATCAAGCATATGGGACTTGAAAGCAGCTGAAATGCCATTAATAAATATGACAAGAAGGCTGGTACTAATGTCTTTTCTGATCAGGCCCTTCGACTTATTGTCCTCGATGATTTTCGCGAACAAGTCCTCCGATGACGCCGTTATGATGTTTAGAAGCTCGTTCTTACTGGTCGAATCAGCTTCAAAGCGTACACTGCGCAGAAGCAGGAACACATCGCGCTCCTTTTCCAGCAATGGCCATGCGGCCTGAAATCCCTTGTACATGAAATCGAATATATTCTCCTGACGGAGGTCATCAAACACATACTGGATTCCACTCATGGATATCTCAAGAGCCTGTTTTACTGTAAATATGTATAAATCGCGCTTATCGTCAAAATATTGATACATGCTGCCTTTAGCCACATTACTGTTTGAGGCGATCTCTCCGATATTTCCTTTGTCATATCCCTTCCTGGCAAATTCCGTAATGGAGTCGCGTATAATTTTCTCCTGCTTATCTGCGGGTAAATTGAAAAACGTGCTTTTGGGCATAAGAACCTCCGTATAAATCTTCAGGCAAAATGTGACTGGTAGGTCATATGACTATCTGGTCATATTGTATTTCCCGCCGGATCGATTGTCAACCGTTGAACTGGTTTGGGATGTGGTTTTTTCGCTGATTCTCTTTAAATTGAAGGTTATTGCCGCATATGTTAATATTCAATAAAAAGAATCGCCGGTCTGTTAACGGACATATCATACTGTAAAGGTCAGGTGTAAAGGTCATGCGGTTGGATAAGAATTCGGTCAGGGAAATCTGTATGGACAGAATCAGGCGCGAGTGGCTGTCGGCTCCGGACACATTCCCCGATTTTCTGATGGAAATTCCCGCAGCTGCCAAGTCTCAAAATGAGCTTTACATCAAAAATATATCCGATGTTTTTCAGAAGCAGATTAAGAGGTTTCCCGTACACAGGGAACGAAGGGCAAAGTGGTCTCAGAGGACACTTTGCATGCTGACGGATGTGCTTTGCGAAGAGACGATTATCGGTGTGCATCATTCAATGGATAAGAAGAGGATAGCTGCTTTTCTGGAGGAACTCAGAATATTCCTTCGGCATGTCAGGGAATTCGCACCGGAGCTGCCGCTCGAAGGCATCGGACAGGCGATTAGAAATTATGTTGTTTATGCGATGTTCAATGAAATTCATAGGGTGGAGACAGGATTCAGTACGGCGTGTTTCGGATACAGTATGCTGTACCCTTTCACAGATAATTATATTGACAGCCTTAATCACACTTTTGATGAGAAGCGTGAATACAACCGGATTATCCGGGATACAATTGAGGGAAGGGACGCCGGGCCGAAGACACCCCATCAGATGAAAACCTGTCTGCTGCTGCAGATGATTGAAGCAGCATATCCGAGGGATCGTGATATTTCTGTGTACCGGCTGCTGCTTATGATGCTTGAGGCACAGGAGGAAAGCCTTCGTCAGCAGGACACCGCTTCCCCGTTATCGGCAGATGAGAGACTGGATATTTCACTATACAAGGGCGGAGTATCCGTACTGATCGACCGGTACTTTGTACCGCGCGAAATGACACAGGAGGAACTTGTGTTTTATTTTGGATTCGGCTTTTTCCTGCAGCTCGCTGATGACCTTCAGGATATTGAGGATGACAGCGTCGGGGGCAGCCAGACACTTTTCACGGTTGAGCTGAATAGCGTGAAGGCGGAGAAAATCGTGAACAAACTGCTGCAATTCGTGCATAAGCTTCTCAGAGAATATAAGGCGGAAAATGACGTTTTCAAAGAATTTGTACTGTCGAACTGCAATCAGCTGATCTATTCATCGCTGCTCCGAAGCAGGGCGTTCTTCTCAAGGGAGTATCTGGAGCGGATAGAGAAATATTTTCCGGTGACTTTCGCTGCCTATGAGAACATGAACCGTATGGATCCGGAGGAAATTGACGGCAGGATACGGGACAAATACATGATAATAATGGATGAGATGATTCTTGAAGTTTGATTGCGATCACATATTATCCCCGTGAAATAAGTAATACTTGTCATATAGGCATGGAAGGAGTATTACCATGGTAAAGAGAATTGATTTGAACAAGACGGTATACGAATTGAATATGGAGTATCCTGAGATCACCGGGATACTGACACAAGTCGGGTTTAGCGAGATGGGCATACCCGGGATGCTGCAGACGGCCGGCCGATATATGACGCTTCCCAAAGGTGCCGCCATGAAAAAAATAGATCTGGATATGATTAAGAGGGTCCTGCAGGATAACGGCTTTGAAATCATCGGGTAATTTTCACAAGGTTCTTGTAAGAACAATTAGTCCGACACAGGGAGGTACATTATGAGCGAGTACATTAATAACAGGGAACACCGCCAGCAGGTTATAAAAGACATTATCAGGCAGCTTTACGAAGGCAAATCGGCCGATGACGTGAAGCAGCAGTTTGAAGACGAATTTACAGGCGTATCGGCTTCGGAGATATCGGAGGCGGAAGGCGCACTCGTCGCAGAAGGTCTCCCCGTTGCGGAAATACAGCGCCTGTGCGATGTCCATGCAGCCGTATTCAATGGATCTATCGAGGAAATCCATCAGCCGACCGATCCTGCCCTGATTCCCGGCCACCCGGCGAATACACTTAAGAGAGAGAACAGGGAGATTGAGCGGATCATTGAAAAAGAGATACGCCCTTATGTTTCGAAGCTTGAGAGCAGGGGCAGCATTGCCATGCTCCTTTCAGGGATATCACATCTTTCAGAGATTAATATCCACTACCAGCGCAAGGAGAATGTATTTTTCCCTTATATGGAAAAGCACGGGATTACAGCTCCTCCGAAAGTCATGTGGGGCGTAGATGATGAGATCCGCGCACAGATTAAGGAACTGCTGTCTGGTCTAGGCGCGGCCCTTGGAGCTGATTCCGGAGCTGATATTAATAATCTTGTGCAAAAAATCGAACCGCTGCTCGATAAAGTCACCGGTATGATTTCGAAGGAAGAGAATATCCTGATTCCGATGCTTCTCGAAAACCTGTCGCAGGACGAATGGAAGTCTATGGCGGATGAAAGCGATGAAATCGGTTATCTAGTTGAAGACGTACCGGAATGGACACCGGCTGCATCTGCTGCTGTTGTTCCGGCTGCGGCCGCAATACCGGTACAGCCGGGCATTGTGACGCTTCCGAGCGGGGTTTTTAAGGTTGAAGAATTGACAGCGATGCTGAACACACTTCCCTTTGACATCACATTCGTCGATAAGGATGACCTTGTGAAGTTCTTTTCCGAGGGTAAAGACCGGGTGTTCCCGCGAACAAAAGCGATCATCGGACGTAATGTTTCCAACTGTCATCCGCCGGCGAGCGTCCATATTGTGGAAAAAATCGTCGAGGACTTTAAGTCCGGTGCAAAAGACCAGGAAGACTTCTGGATCAATATGGGCGGCAAGTACATTCTGATCCGCTACTATGCCGTGAGAAATGAGTCAGGTGAATATCTGGGCGTTCTGGAAGTCACGCAGGATATTAAGCCGATCCGGGAAATCACCGGTGAAAAACGGCTGATGTCATAAACAATCATGAGGAAGGAAATGGATATGATCATAATAAATGTACTTTACACGATTACGGATGGGAAAAGGGATGAGTTTTACCGGCTGCTGTGTGATATGGGAATCGGTGAAAAGTCCAGGAATGAAAACGGCAATATAAAATATGACTACTATTTTTCGGCGGAAAATCCCGACGGCATTCTCCTTCTCGAGGCATGGACGAATCAGGAGGTACTCGACGCACACGCAAAATCCGCGCATTTCCTGGAACTTCAGGCTGTGAAGAAAGATTATGTTACTGATGTTACAATCGATAAATATACCGCTGAGAAGATCATCTGAACGAATTGGCACGAGATAAGGGGGGTTCGATGCAGACATATTTTATCGGCATAGCAGGCGGCACCGCCTCAGGCAAGACTACGATTGTCCAACGGCTGAATGAAGTTCTGGCTGATAAAGGTCAGATCATTTATCTGGATGCTTACTACTACGCTTTTTCGGATAAGACCCTTGCGGAGCGCAAGCAGCTCAATTATGATCATCCGGATTCTTTTGATTTTGATGCACTCGTTGAGGATATTAAGAAATTAAAGGCAGGACATCCGATCCAAATGCCTGTATATGATTATGTCGATTTCACCCGTTCCAAAAGCTTCGTGACTGTCGAGCCGCATCCTGTCATAATTGTCGAAGGGATGCTGGTCCTGTGGTATCCGCAGCTCCGTGAACTCCTCGATCTCAAAGTCTATATAGATACACCTGCCGACGAACGCCTGATCCGACGGATACGACGTGATACTAAGGAGCGCGGTCGAAGTGTGGATTCCATACTTGATCAATACCAGGAGACCGTCAGGCCTATGCATGAGCAGTTTATCGGGCCCTCCAAAAAGCATGCAGATCTGATCATACCCCGCGGCGCGGAGAATCAGAACGGCGTGCGGATTTTGCAGGAACATATCCGGATGCACCTGATGACGGAAGATAAAGTATGAGTCTGGTCAGTGATATCAGGGCTTTCAAGCCCTGTAACGAACAGGAAGAGCGTGACAGGATTATCATGCTGCACTATCTGGAGACACATCCGGACGCTCTCTCACGGCAAAATGAGACAGCGCATTTTACTGCCTCAGCCTGGATCCTGAATAAAGAACATACGAAGATCCTTATGATACATCATAATATTTATAATTCCTGGTCCTGGACCGGAGGTCATGCAGACGAAGAATCCGACCTTGAAGGCGTTGCTGTGCGGGAAGCCCTTGAAGAGACCGGAATAAAGCAGATAAAAGTGCTGGGGGACGGGATTTTTTCACTTGAAATATTGACAGTTGACGGTCACGAAAAACGGGGCGGGTATGTATCGTCTCATCTTCACCTGAATGTGACGTATCTGCTGGAAGCCGATGAAACGGACGAACTGTCTGTAAAGCATGATGAGAACAGCGGAGTATGCTGGTTCACACCGGAGGATGCTTCAGAAGCATCGAGTGAACCATGGATGCGTGATAGGATCTATCACAAATTGAATATGAAAATGATTGATTATGTGAACAAATATTTGTTTACATAAAATTAATTTGCTAAATCTTATTTGTATTTCATTGATAAAAGGAATAAAATCTACATATTGACCCTTCGGCCCATATATACCGACATATACAGCAAAGCCGGAATTGGATGTTTGAGTTCTTATATTTCCGTTAAAATCCCCCCAATGCGAAGCTATTTTGCATGATAAACGAGGTAGATTATGGAAAACAGGACCACTCATACAGGAGCCCAAAATGAAAATCCGAATCTGCTCGGCCGGGGAATTCTGCCTGATACAAACAGACATAACCTTTCGGAAGTGTATAAAGCACGCAGGAAAAATGAGTTTGCTCTATATCCGCCTGAGGATATGCCGATTGTCAAGGGTATGCAGGGTATCATATCCCGAGTCGACGATATGATAATTGAACTTCCGGATGGTACGGAGAGAAATCTGGAAATTTTTGGTTCGCCGGTACAGGATGCAGAGGGGAAAACCTGGGCAAGCCTTGTAACTTTTATGGATATTACTGAACGTATCAGAGCGTATGATGACCTCGACGAAGCCCATAAATTTAATGAAGAGATTATTCATTCTGCCAATGAAGGCATTATTGTGTATGATCTTGAACTTCGCTACAAGCTCTGGAATCCTTATATGGAGAGATTGACCGGCACAAAATCGCAGCATCTACTCGGACAGCGGGCCGTTGATATTTTTCCGCAGATTACAAAAAACGGGCTTTTAAATATGCTTGAAAATACATTGATAACCCAAAAGGCAGGCGAACACGAGGTCCGGTTTGATCACTCTGGGAGAAACGGGGGAGCCGGCTGGGCGAGAAATAACATTTCGCCGCTATATAACAGCAAGAACGAAATGATTGGCATCCTGTCTATTGTGCAGAATATAACAGAGCATAAAATATCAGAAGAGAAGCTTATGCACCTGAGCTATCACGACCAGCTTACGGGCCTTTACAACCGGCTTTTTTGAAGAGGAACTGATGAGGCTTGATACTGAAAGAAATATCCCGCTGACCATTGTGATGGCTGATGTTAACGGTCTCAAGCTTTTTAATGATTCTTTCGGGCATAAGGCGGGCGATGAACTCTTAAAGAAAGCAGCGGGCGTGATCAGGCAGGGCTGCCGGGCAGATGATATCGCAGCCAGGCTCGGCGGCGATGAATTTGTCATTATTCTGCCCGGAACGACTCTGTCACAAGCCGAGGGTATTACTGACCGTTTTGAAGCCCTTATGTCACAGGAAGAGGTCGAGTCAGTTTCCCTTTCGGTATCTTTCGGATATGAGACCAAAAAGTTCCGGGATGAAGATATCCATGAAGTTTTCTCTCGGGCAGAAAACCATATGTACCGGCACAAAATCAGTGAAAATTCAAGTATTCGAAGCAAAACTATACAAATTGTCATGAACACACTGTTTGAAAAAAGCACCAGGGAAATGCTGCACTCGAAAAGGGTCAGCGAACTTTGCGAAGCGATTGCGGCAGAGATCGGACTCGACAATGACACCATCCGTCAGGTGAAGACGGCTGGACTTGTCCATGATATTGGAAAAATCGGTATTGACGAGAGCATACTGAACAAGCCCGGACAGCTGACTAATGTTGAATGGGATGAGATAAAGCGGCATCCCGAAAGCGGATGGCGTATACTCATTTCTGCGAATGAATTCTCGGAACTGGCTGATTTTGTACTTGAACACCATGAACGATGGGACGGCAGCGGATATCCCAAAGGCTTGAAGGGTAATGAGATCTCTCTTGAAGCCAGGATCATTTCGATCGCCGACTCTTACGATGCCATGACAAGCGACAGACCCTATCAAAAAGGTGCCGGCAAAGCAGAGGCCATTGAAGAGATAATAAGATGCTCTGGCACACAGTTCGATCCGGATATTGCAAGGATATTTATTGAAAACGTGCTGTCCGGAGCAGACGATTTGCCAGTAATAAAATCAGCAGTAAATTAGAATAAAGGGGCGATGTTTTGTGCAGCCAATTCAATCTATTAAGGGAATTGAGACCGTGGATATTGATATAAAGAACCGGGCTCTGGTTATTATTGATCAGACACAGCTGCCCAATCATGTTGAAGTGCTGCATCTGACAGGGCAGAATGAAATTCGTGACGCCATTTATCTGCTCAAGGTAAGAGGAGCACCGGCAATCGGAGTTGCTGCGGCCATCGGCGTTTATCTGGCAGCGCTCGATTTATATACGGCAGACTACCCTTCTTTCAGCCGCGATTTCCGAAAAGCAAAGGAATATCTTGCATCTGCAAGGCCGACCGCAGTCAATTTGTTCTGGGCGCTTGACCGGATGGAACAAGTTGTGCTGAATCACCCTGCTCTGCCGGTTCCCGGGATCTGTGATCTTCTGCTGGCTGAGGTTCTGGCTATCCGGGATGAAGACATCGCGGTCTGCCGCAAAATCGGCGAATTCGGATTGTCACTTCTTAAGCCGGGAGACGGAATCCTGACTCACTGTAATGCCGGCCGCCTGGCTACAGTCAGATACGGTACGGCTACCGCCCCGATTTATCTGGGGCATGAGCGCGGGTATTCCTTCCGCGTGTTTGCGGATGAGACGCGCCCGCTTCTGCAGGGTGCGCGCCTGACCGCTTTTGAACTCGCTGACGCAGGAATTGATGTGACACTCATCTGTGATAATATGTCCGCGGCGGTTATGCGGCAGGGCTGGGTCGATGCCGTATTTGTCGGCTGTGACAGGGTCGCCGCCAACGGGGACACAGCCAATAAGATTGGAACCGCAGTGCTTGCGGCAGTCTCCGCCAGGTACCATGTGCCCTTCTACGTATGCGCACCAACATCTACACTCGACATGGACTCACCCGACGGAGAATCGATCGCCATCGAAGAGCGCCCGTCATTTGAGGTGACGGATATGTGGTATAAAGAACCCATGACGGCTCCGGGTGTGAAAGTGTACAATCCCGCCTTTGACGTGACGGATCATGACCTGATCACAGGAATCATCACGGAGTACGGTATTGCTTCCCCGCCCTTTTCAGAGTCACTGCGGAAAATCATGGAGCAAAAGGAATGCGCACCGCAGCAGTCCATCGACCGGAATAGTCATGAAGGAGATATTTGATATGTGGACAGACAGCAGCGTATTCTATCAGTTTTACCCGCTGGGCTTCTGCGGTGCTCCTCTAAATAACGACGGAATTGTCGTGCCAAGGATTCGAAAAGTGATGGAATGGACTGATTATCTGGCCGGTCTGCATGTAAATGCAGTTTATTTTTCACCGGTTTTCGAATCGGACAGCCATGGATATGACACGCGGGATTACAGCAGAATCGATGCCCGATTAGGCACCAATCAGGATTTTGCCGATGTCTGCCATTCGCTTCATGACAAGAATATCCGTGTGGTGCTTGACGGTGTTTTCAATCATGTCGGCCGCGGTTTCCGGGCTTTTCAGGATGTACTTAAGAATCGGGAAAATTCCCTGTACAAAGACTGGTTCTATATCCGATTTGATCAGAACAACGCATATAACGACGGTTTTTCATACGAAGGCTGGGAAGGTCATTACGAGCTTGTCCGGCTCAATCTCAAGAACCCGCAGGTCGAGGAACACCTTTTTACGTGTATCCGGGACTGGGTTTCAGAGTATGGCATTGATGGTCTGCGGCTCGATGTTGCGTACTGCCTGGATGCGGATTTCCTGCGCAGGCTGCGCACCTTCTGTGACAGTCTTAAGCCTGAATTCCTCTTACTGGGAGAAGTTCTTTTCGGTGACTACAACCGGCTTGTCAATGACGAGATGCTTCACAGCTGCACCAATTATGAATGCTGCAAAGGATTGTATTCAAGCTTCAACGAGCTGAATATGTTTGAGATTGCCTATTCACTGAACCGGCAGTTCGGTCCGGAAAACTGGACGGTGTATAAGGGAAAGCATCTGCTGAGCTTTGCGGACAATCATGATCTTACACGTCTTGCCAGTATTATTAAGGACAAACGGCATCTGCCGCTTGTATATGCGATGATGTTTGGAATGCCCGGCGTTCCCTGCATTTACTACGGAAGTGAGTGGGGAGCAGAGGGCGTGAAGGAATCCGGGTCAGATGCGGCCTTACGGCCGTGCTTCGATCGGCCTGTCGAGAATGAACTTACAGGGCAGATTCGAAAAATGGCCGGGGTATACAGGAACAGTCCTGCACTTTATGACGGTGATTACAGACAGCTTGCCGTAACAAACCGGCAGTTTGTTTTCGAAAGAAACCACCCGGAGGAGCGGATCATCGTTGCGGTTAACGCATCCGGAGAAGCTTATACCGCACATTTTGCCCCCGGCATGGATGAAGCGGAGGACTTGCTGTCAGGACAGATAATTTCGCTTTCGGCGGGGCTCGAAATACCTCCTTACAGCTCATTCTGGCTCAAAAAAAATAAATCATAAGCTGGAATATTGGTATATATTAGAGATATACTGAAAGCAGTATCAAAATCCCATGATTTGAATGGTTTGCCGAATGACCGCTGACATCATGCAGAATTCATGCCGTACGTTATTGTTGGCGACTTTGTGTCAAAGGATGGTAGATAATCATGATATTGGGAACTGCAGAAAATTACTTGAAAGAAGAGTTATACCATCGGATTCAAGAAGATCCGGAGATTTTTGAATTTATTCAAAGCGGATCGATGGATGGTCTCTGGTACTGGGATCTCGAGAATATTGAGAATGAATGGATGAGCCCGAAGTTCTGGGAAACGCTTGGATATGAGCCTACCGATATGAAGCATATGTCTTCTGAATGGCAGGATATTATCTTCCCTGATGATCTGAAGCTCGTATTGGATAACCTGCATGACCACTGTATGAATAAGACTCATCCATATGACCTGATCGTCCGATACAGGCACAAGGATGGTTCAACGGTATGGATGCGCTGCCGGGGGATGGCCATACGGGATGATAAGGGCAACCCCTACAGGATGCTTGGTTCCAATACAGATATTACCGACATGAAAGAAAAGGAACTTGCACTCGAAAAAACCGGGAACCTGCTTGATCTCGTCTTTAACGGAACACCTGACGGCATGGCGCTGTTAGCGAGTCAAGGAGACAATACTTTCCGTTATGAGCTTGTTAACAAGGCTTTTCTGGACAGCGTCGGGCTGCCGGAGGACCGTATAATCGGCAGACAGCCGGAAGATGTCTTCGGTGAGAAATACGGATTAGAAATTACAGGCCTTTTTAACAGCTGCCTGGAGCACAACCGTGTCCTTGAGCTTGAAGAAGAAAGCGAATTTTCAGGCGCCGCACTGTGGTTCCATACAACAATTACACCTGTCAGAAAAGCCGGGCTTCCAGATCATATCATCGAAACGAAAAGGATGTCTCAGGTTACCTGACATCAAATTAATTCTGATATTATATTTGGACTTGCAATCATAGAACAATTAAGTACATTGGCCGGGTTACTGGAGAAGAGAGAAAAGTAATTCCCCGGGGAATTATGCTTTTCTCTTTTTTTATGGAAATCAAAAACGATAAGGAGTACACATATACCGCAAATCGATTTTAAGAAGGAATATTTTCTTGAGGGCGGTACAAAAGCCTGCCTTCTCGTGCATGGCATTACCGGTACGCCGGCAGAACTCAGGGAACTTGGCGAGCTTCTTAACAGCAAGGGCTATACTGTGCTTGGCGTTCGCCTGAAGGGACATGGAACAGTCATTGAAGACATGCTGGACTGCACATACAGGGACTGGATTGCATCGGCTGTTGAAGGCTTTGAACTCCTGCGTAAAAAATGCAGCAAAGTATATGTCATAGGGCATTCAATGGGATCGCTGATCGCCCTGTATATCGAGGAGAACCTTAAGGCTGATAAGATCGTAACCATGTCGCCTCCGCTCGTTGTTAAGCACTGGACAACCAATCTTGCTTTTGCGGCGAAGTAGTCGCTGATAAGAGTATTGACGTCCTGTATGATAAGGTATCGTCGGCACACAAGGAAAAGCTTTTTCTTGATACCTGCGGACACCTGGTTGCCGTTGAGAATGAAAAAGAGAAGGTTTTTACAGCTGTTGTTGATTTCCTCGCTGCTAATGGTAAAGAATAAAGAAATTTGCGGGGCATTTGCCAGCGTTACCCATCTATTTCTCTTGATATGGGATTTCGCCTGTTTCATATATAGTGTAAAATAAAACGAACCATTTCTATTGCCTTTTGATACCAGAGACAGGATGGAAATGCCGAATGAATGACAGCTATTATAAATCAGCTTTCGAAAAATCTCCTATGGGTTATGCATACCATAAAGTCATCCTCGATGATTCGGGAAGACCGTATGACTATGAGTTTGTTGAAGCAAATGCTGTTTTTATCATGCTTTCCGGACTTAAAGCTAAAGATATTGTTGGGCTTAAAATCAGCGAATTACTGCCTGATATTGCTGAATTCACATATGACAGGCTCAAAATATACGGCGATATAGCACTTTACGGCGGCGAAAGAGAATTCGACCTTTATTCCGAACCTTTGAAAAAATGGTACAGGGTGACTGTCTATTCACCGGAAAAAGGGTATTTTGCTTCGCATTTCGCAGATGTATCAAAAGAAAAAAAGGAACAGTTCCTGCTGGAACGAATGGGCGTTTTTTTCGAGGAACTGCTGGAAGTTTTTGACGAAAAACTGGACTATCAGAAAATCACCGAAAATATGCTGGAATTGTCTGAAGCAAAGTTTGCTGCATTCGACCTTTATGATGAAGACGGGAAGCACTTCACTACGATGACAGTGGCCGGCGATCGGGGGATGATCAAAAAAGGTTATAAGATGCTGGGTTATGAGCTGGAAGGACGTGTCTGGGACCATGATGCTGTTCGAAATGAAAAAATCAAAGACAGTATCATCACCAGATTTACTTCGTTTGGGGTAGTAGCCGATACCGCCATTCCCCGTTCTGTATCCGATCTTGCAGCACAGGTATTCGGGCTCGGGCAGGCAATCATCATTAAAATAATGAAAAACAACATGATGCTTGGTGATTTTACATGTGTCATGCCAAAGGGCGCTGTTTTCGACAACGATATTGTTGTTGAACTATATACCAGACAACTGGGGCTCGCCATCATCCGGCAGCGAACGGAAGCAAAGCTGCAGGAAGAACGGCGGATTACGGAAGCAATATACAACAGCATCCCGGGATATCTGTATATGTATGACCGGTCGGGCAAACTGATACGCTGGAACAAAAAGCATGAAGAAATGACCGGATATACAACTGAAGAATTATCAAAAAAGACCATGGATGATTGGTTTAAGGGCGATGACGCCGTCAGGGTTGCTGCAGCTGTCGAAGAAGTATTTACGAATGGCTATGCCGAAATCGAGGCTGACCTTCTCATTAATCATGGAAAGACCATCCCTATACTCACAAACGGCATTCCTCTGACCCTTGGAGATCAGACCTACTTTGTCGGGATCGGAATTGATATTACCGAACGCAAAAAAGCCGAACAGGCACAGCTGGAGCGTGAACAGTATTTTCGGACGATACTGGAAACAACGCAGGATGGCTTCTGGGTTCTAGATGACCATGGCTTCATCACCGATGTAAATGAAGCATACTGCCGTATGTCCGGATACAAGAGAGAAGAGCTGCTGACCATGAAAATTCAGGATCTCGACGGCAAGGAATCGGCAAATGAAATAGCGTCCCATGTACATCGTGTACTCGGCTTCGGTCCGGAAATATTCGAAACTACTCACACTCGAAAAGACAGAAGTGTGTTTGATGTTGAGATCTCAGTTACACCGGTTGAACGAAATACCGGTTTTGTCCTTGTATGTTTTTGCCGGGATATCACCGAGCGCAACCGAGCGAAAAAAGCTCTCAAGAAAAGTGAAGAGAAGCATCGGCTGCTTTTTGAGACAATGAGTCAGGGCATTGTATATCAGGATGCCGACGGCAGGATTCTCTCGGTGAATCCCGCCGCAGAACGCATTCTGGGTATGTCTTTGGAACAGATGCAGGAGATGACTTCTTTGAGCCCTTCCTGGAACACGATCCGTGAAGACGGAAGCCCTCTGCCCGGAGCGGAGCACCCCTCCATGATCTCCCTGCGTACGGGTAAGCCTGTCGGTCCTCAGATTATGGGGGTTTTCCAGCCACAGCTGCAAGAACATGTCTGGCTCAGTGTTAATGCCATTCCTTTATTTCGACCGGGAGAATCAACACCTTATCAGGTTTATACCACGCAGCAGGATATAACAGCAGAACGAAAAGCCAATCAGAACTACCAGTTGTTATTCCGCGAAATGGTTGACGGATTTGCACTGCATGAGATTATCTGTGACGAAGCGGGAATACCGGTAAATTACCGATATATCGCCGTAAATCCGGCCTTTGAGGAAATAACCGGGCTTCGGGTAGCGGACATTATCGGGAAGACCGTCCTTGATGTTCTTCCGGAGACGGAGAGCTTCTGGATTGAAGCCTATGGACGAGTTGCACTGACCGGAGAAGCAGCGAAGTTTTCGCGATATAGTTCATCGATTGATAAATATTTTGAGGTGAGCGCATACCAGACGGCACCCAGCCAGTTCGCCTGCACTTTTTCTGATATCACTGTAAGAAAAAGAGGAGAAGAAAATCTGCTTTATCAGAGTACTCACGACTATCTGACCGGTCTTTATAACCGCAGGTTTTTCGAAGAGGAAATGAAGATGATTGATACGGCAAGAAATCTGCCGATCACCATCATAATGGGTGATGTGAACGGGCTTAAGCTGATCAACGATTCCTTCGGGCATGCCACGGGCGATGAACTGCTGAGAAGGACGGCGGAAGTGATCAGGCAGGAATGCCGGTCTGATGACCTTATTGCAAGGCTCGGCGGAGATGAGTTTGTGATCATTCTGACCGGGGCAGATGCCGTTATAGCCGAACAAATCATCGATCGCCTCACAGCCCGGGCGATGGATGAAAAAATCGGATCTATCGAGATGTCCATCTCTTTTGGCTATGAGACCAAACAGAAACCGGAAGAAAGTCTGCAGGAAATCCTGACAGGCGCAGAGAATCAGATGTATCGGCGCAAGCTCTACAAAAGTTCGAGCATGCGAAGTAAAACAGTAGACCTGATCATGAAGACTCTGTTTGAAAAAAGCAATCGGGAGATGATGCACTCTAAACGCGTCAGTGAATTCTGCGAGCAGATTGCAGGGCATGTATATTCTGACAGTGATACGATAAGCCGCATTAAAACGGCCGGCCTTATGCATGATATCGGTAAAATTGGCATTGAGGAGAATATCCTGAATAAGACGGACCGGCTGAACAATGATGAATGGAAAGAAATGAAAAAACACCCCGAAATCGGCTGGCGTATACTCAGCTCGGCGGACGAGTTTTCAGAACTGGCCAACTTTATACTCGAGCACCAGGAAAGATGGGATGGACGGGGTTATCCCAATGGCCTCAAAGGCGAAGAGATCTCAATGGCTGCGAGGATTATCGCCCTCGCTGATTCTTATGATGCGATGACCAGTGAAAGGAGCTATCGAAAAGCGCTGAGCGGAGAGGAAGCTGTCATAGAAATCAAAAAATGTTCGGGAACGCAATTTGATCCTGACATAGCAAAAATCTTTCTTGAAAAGGTTCTGGGGGTCCTGTGGTAAATAGTAAAGAATAATATAGGCAGCATCGAAACATTTAAGACTTTATATGATAAAATTCACCTATATGCACACGGAAAGAGAGGAATTTATGCCAATGAATAAACCAAATTATCCGTATTATGAAGTTGCTAAATTCAACACGATCAAGGAAATGCTCGAAATGGCTGTCAAAGAGGCAGGCGAAAGAATAGCGTTCAAATATAAAGAGAATGGCAGTATTGCCGAAGTAACCTATTCAGAATTTGTCAGTCAGATTAACGAACTCGGCTCGGCTCTGACAGAATTCGGATACGGCGACAAGCATATAGCATGCATCGGTGCAAACAGCTACAAATGGGTTGTGACCTATCTTACCGTGCTTAAAAGTGCCGGCGTATTTGTTCCGATCGACAAGGAGCTGCCGCCCAATGACATTTTCCACATTCTCAATGAGAGCGGAAGCAGCGTCGTTTTCTATGCAAAAGCACATGAGAAGCTTTTCATGAGCAACCTCGATAAGATCCCGGACGTCAAGCTCTTCATCGGGTTTGACAGGGAGGAGGACAGTGAGAATTTCCTGTCATTTGACAAGTTCCTCGAGCATGGTGCGACTTGTGACAGCACGGAGTATGAAGCGCTCACCAGCGATCCGATGGGGCTCAAAATGCTTGTGTATACGTCAGGCACGACCGGCATCGCCAAGGGCGTTATGCTTTCGGAGCATAATCTGGTATCAAGCGTGTATTACGGATTAGAAGTATCGACGGTATTTGATTCCTGTCTTTCCGTATTGCCTTACCATCACACATATGAGGCGGTAAGCGGTCTTCTTGTATCCATCCATCACCACTCGACCATCTGCATTAACGACAGCCTGAAGGAAGTCCTTAAGAACCTTCAGCTTTACAAGCCATCCTACATTTACCTGGTGCCCGCTTTTGTCGAGGTTTTCTATTCGAGAATTACCAAGACGATAAAAGACTCCGGGAAAGAGAAAATATTCGGTGTGCTTATTAAAGTTAGCAACGGCTTGCGCAAGGTGGGCATTGACCTGAGGAAGACACTTTTCAAGTCCGTACATACGGCCTTTGGCGGCCGCTTGAGGAAAATCGTGTGCGGCGGTGCGCCCATACGTCCTGAAATCGGTAAATTCTTTGATGATATCGGAATCAGCCTGATTAACGGCTATGGCATAACTGAGTGCTCCCCGCTTGTCAGTGCAAACCACGATAAGTATAACGACTATAATACCGTTGGCATCAAGCTCCGCTGTATCGACTGGCGGATCGACAGCCCCAACGATGAGGGTATCGGAGAGATCTGCATTAAGGGCGATGTTGTCATGCTGGGCTATTACAAACAGCCAGAGAAAACAGCGGAGGTCTTAAAAGACGGGTGGTTCTACACCGGTGATTATGGTTATATCAACGATAAAGACCAACTTGTCATTACGGGAAGAAAGAAGAACCTGATCGTTCTGAGCAACGGCAAGAACGTATACCCGGAAGAAATTGAAGCGTATATCATGAACATTGAGTACGTTACAGAAGTCGTTGTCCGCGGTGTCCTTGATGAAAAGGGACAGGAAAATTCACTCAGCGCAGAAGTGTTCCTGAGTGAAGTGAAAACATCGGCCGAAGTCCTGAAGGATATAAGAAAGGTCTTATACGACCTGCCTTCTTACAAGCAGGTGTCGAAGGTTATTGTAAGGACCGAGGAGTTCGACAAGACGACCTCCAAGAAGATTAAGAGATAAGCAGGTCAGTCCTGAAGAAATCACGAATGTGACAGACAACCGTCGGCCGGGGCAGAGTAAATCTCCCGGCCGACGGTTATTTAATGTCGAAAAGTACTATACTGTAAGCAGGATAAAGTTCCTTTTTTAAAGTTGAAATGGTAGAAAAGGAGATGAAAAACATGAAAATCAGTATTTTACCCAAATCCCGCCCGGGAACATGGTCAGTTGGCCTGAGCCTCTTTTCTCTCGTAACCTCTTTTGTTATGTATCTTGCCGCAGAACGTATGGACCTCATCCGTTCTGATATGATTATTTCCATTATTGGAGGCGGAGCTCTCATTTTGGCCATCGCTGCAGCCGTTATAGGGGCTATAGCTGTCATTTCCAAAAAGGACATGGCTATTCTTGTTTTTCTGTCTATCCTGTTGGGGATTGTGATCTTTGGATTTGCTTTTATTGATATCTGAACCCCTGAATTGGTACCGCCTTGCCGTGATTCCGGCAGTTTCCCTTATTATATCAGGCAATTGTGTTAAGATTGTCGAATGGACCCGCGCAAGGTCACATTTTAGTGCAATTGAGGAAAACACAGGATGAATATTTATGACCTTGTCAGGAATAACAATAAGCAACAAGATCACAAGCTGGCGCTTTCGGCAGCCACCGCACAAGGGGATACGACAAACTATATATATTCTCAGATGCTCTCGGATACGGACCTTTTTGCAGATACTCTTACGGACGATGATTTATGCGCCGGTGACCGCGTCGCCCTTGCTGCAGAGAATTCTCCGGAATGGATTATTGCATTTCTCGCCATCCTGAAAATCCGTTGCACAGCCGTGCTGATTGATGCATCTCTGCCCGCGGAAGATATGCTCGCGCAAATCGAAAAATCAGACGTGCGCTGCGTACTGGCCTCGCCCCGGGCAGCCGTTAAGCTAATTGACAGACTCCCGCTTACCCTTCCCCTGCTGAATCTGTCTGCAAAGGGAGAGCGTTTTCGTGCTGCAAATGTCTGTGGAATTTCTCNNGCGGACGGTGACGAAAATATCGCAGCGATCATATACTCCTCCGGCACAACCAGGACGGCGGCCGGTATTATGCATACGCATGATGCGCTTATCGAGACGACACTGGTCTGTGCCAAGGTGAACAATCTTACCGGCAACGGAAAATACCTCGCCGTCGTTCCGAACAGTCATATTTACGGACTTGTCTGTACGGTACTTGCACCGATGCTTCTGGGTGCGGACGTTCATTTCATCGAACTTTCGAGTGCGGAGGCACTTAAAAAAGCCTTTGCAGAATACCGTCCGACTATTTTTCCCTGTGTACCCAAGGTGTTTGAACTATTTATGACGGAGATCGAAAGGAAAATAGGAAGCAGCCCCAAGACCCAAAAGCTCTTCGATTTATTTTTCCCTGTGTGTCTTTCCCTTCGAAAAAAGACAGGGATCAACCTGGGCAAATACCTTTTTAAAAGTATCCATAATGGATTCGGAGGGCGAATCGAGGTGCTCTGTTCGGCAGGTGCTCCGATGGATATTGCGACAGCTGAATTTTATCTGGGCACGGGCTTTAATATGCTGATTACATATGGGGCAACAGAAACGAACATCCCGACGCTTGGCAATAGGGGAAGACGCCTTACGGCGGATTCCTGCAGCCGCCCTTACCCCGGTGTATCCGTCAGGATAGCCGATTCCGGAGAGCTCCTGATCAAGTCACCCTATATGATGAAGGGGTATTTCAGGGACAGGGAACTGACAGAAAACGCATTTGAAGACGGATGGTTCAAAACCGGCGACCTGTGTACCTGCAACGCCCGCGGTGATTATGTAATCATCGGGCGATGTAAGGAAAACATCGTTCTAGCGACAGGCAAGAAGGTGATACCGGATGATGTTGAGAAAAAATACAGCAGAATTGCAGGTATAAAAGAATTTATTGTCTGCGGTGTTCCCGCCGCAGGAAAAAGCTATGACGAAGTGCATGCGTTTGTTGTACCGGCTGCAGCAGACAGCCTGCCGGGCTTGTCCGATGCAATTCTCAGCCATTCATCAACACTTCCGGCATCCATGCGGATAACACAGATTCATTTTGTAGAACAAATTCCGAGAACGTCCCTCCAAAAACCCAAGAGATATCTCCTTAAAAAACTTGCCCTCGATGAAAATACACATACGGAGGCGGCCTTGACGGAAGCGGCAGCTGCCGGCCTTGAAGAACAGGTAATTGCGGTCATTTCGGAAGTTGCGCGTCTCGACAGCAGCAGGGTGTCACTGCATTCACGTCCTTTTTCAGATCTCGGGCTGGATTCATTAAGCGCTATCGAACTCGCCCTGCAGATTGAAGACAGGTTTGGCCTGCGCATCGACCACAAATTCAGCCAGGAGATGACCCTTCTTGATATTATCGATCTTCTCAGGACGCCCGGCGGTTCTTATCAGACGGGCGACCGTTCAACATGCTTCCCGCAGGAAAAGCGACTCAGAGATTACTCGCTTTTCCGGAACATCAGGGCGCTGGCCAGGTTCGTTTATAAGATTACAGTCCACAATGAAACAGTCATTCCGGACAACAGCGGGTTCATCGTATGCGCGAATCATGTGTCGAACTTTGATTACCTGTGGCTTACTGCGAAATTCACCAGAAAACAATTCGAAAAGTTCTGCTGCCTTGCCAAACAGGAGATACAGAATAATTCGCGGATAAGCAAAAGGATTTCCCAGGTGTGCGGAATCATTCCTGTCGACCGGGCCAACGCCCATATCGAATCCATGATCTGCTGCAAAAAACAGCTTCAGGAGAAGTGGGGCCTTCTGATTCATCCCGAGGGGACAAGAAGTGAGAACGGAGAGATGGGCGTGTTCAAAAAGGGAGCCGCCGTACTTGCCATAGAGTTGAATGTTCCGATCATTCCGGCATATATTAATGGTGCATACGATGTCTATCCCAAAGGCAGCAGGCTGCCCCGTCTATTCAATTTTCGCAAAATGAAGAAATATGCGGTGGATGTCGCTTACGGCAATCCCATTTTCCCTCAGGGTCAGTCGCCAGATGAACTGATACTGAAAGTCAAGGAGTCCATTCTTGCGTTGAAATTCAGTATCGCAGAGAAGAAAACATAGTAAGGGATGGTTAACATGCAAAGCAAAAAAAGAAGATATCTGTTCTTCATATGTCTGACGATTGCCGGAAGTATGTTTGCGCTGGCGGGGGATCTGCTGATTGGCTGCATCGAACCGGGTGCCCTTGGAAAGTACCGCATGATACAGGCGTCATGGGCACAGGCTGCCCTCTGGCGGCCCACATTGTCGCTCATATTGGCATCCATTGCATTTCCGCTTTATCTGCCGGGTCTGTATGTCGTATCCCGGAAAATCGAAACAACCTCTCCCCGGGCAGGACGTGCATTCCTTATTACAACCTGCATATCGGCCACAGGCTGGCTTTTCCTTCATGCCCTCTACTGTATACCGCAATTCGTTTACAAATATGTTTTTGACGCAGGATATCCGGAACTCGCCCTCGAGCTTAGCGATAAAATCCTCGATATGGGTATCCCCTCGCTGATTGCAGCCGGTTTACCAACGCTTGCTGCATATGTTATTCTTTTTATAGCAGTCATTCGAAAAAAGACTCCTTACAGCAGATTGTGCGTACTTATGAACCCGCTGGTAACGGCTCTGGCAACCGTTATACTCGCAGCGATTTTCCCCGCCTCCATATTCTTTGCCGGACTCAATATGTGCAAATTGAATTTGGGCATGTTCTTATTCTTCATTGCCGCCGCTGTTTATGAATACCGCGGGGCAGGATACGGAGGACAAGATGAAAGCAGGATATCCGGATTATGACAATAGCATAGTCAACATGATTAATTCCGTTCTCAAACACTTTGGCGCAAATTACACGCACAGTACACTGCCTGTCATGGATGCCCTGCTTGAGAAGACGTTCAGGAACGTCGTAATCATGGTTTTTGACGCGATGGGCAGCAGAAACCTGATGGAGTCACTGCCGGAGGACAGCTTTCTCAGGCAGCATATGCTCGCTGAAATCACCTCTGTTTTTCCTCCTACCACCACCGCTGCAACGACAACACTTGAATCGGGACTGCTCCCCTGCGAACACGCGTGGCTGGGTTGGAGTCTGCATTTCGATGAAGTGCAGGACAATGTGAACATTTATATCAATACAAATGACTTCGGCACATATGTGGCGGACTACCATGTTGCCACCCGTTACATCCCGTATAAGAACGTTACTGAAAAAATAAACGAGACTGGAAATGCCCGGGCTGAATCCGTATCCCGGTTCGGTACCCGGAAGGTTAAGGCTTTTGACGAACTTCTTGAAGGGGTTGAAGACCTCTGCGGCGAGGCCGGGCGGCATTATATATACACATATTGGCCGGAACCCGATATGTCCATGCATGCCAAAGGCGTTATGAGTCCTGAAGCCATTCACTGGATGAACAAAATCGATATGGCGGCTTCACTGCTCAGTAAAAGGCTTGATGACACACTGCTGATTATTACGGCCGACCATGGACATATAGACGGTACGAACGTGTGCATCACAGATTACGAAGAACTTGTCAAAACACTGAGATGGCTTCCTTCCATTGAACCGCGGGCACTTGCCTTCTATGTTAAGGATGGGATGAACGAAGCGTTCGAAAAGGAATTCAAAAAGAACTTCCGGGAAGATTTCATTCTGTTTTCCCGGAAGGATATCCTCAAAAACAAGCTTTTCGGTGACGGGAATGCCCATCCGAGATTTGAAGATTTCATCGGCGATTATGTTGCGGCAGCTGTCGGAACGCGATCTGTTTTTAACACGAAGGCTTCCTGTGAAAAATTCATCGGAGTCCATGCGGGTCTGACGGAACGGGAGATGATGGTTCCGTTTATTGCGGTTGAATGTGGGCAGCGGACAGCCAACCCGATGTGATTCAAGAACCTCTTCGACTGACCTGGACATCACATACAGCATATTGATTTGGAAGGAGACACTCACATGCTGATTAAGAACGGGAATGTCCTCACAGATGAGTGGCACTTCATGAATATGGATATCGTAATTTCCGATGGTATAATTGCCGGCATTTTCCCGTCTGGTGAGCTGCCGGTTCAGCCGCGCCTGCAGCAGGAAGACGTATATGACGCAAAAGGGTTATATGTACTCCCCGGACTCGTTGATATACATATCCATGCCTGTGCCGGATATGATTTCAGCGACGCAGGCGAGGAAGCGGTCATCGGAATGGCCCGATATCTGATAAAGCAGGGAATTACGTCTTTCACGGCGACGTCAATGGCAGCCGGCCCGGATCATCTGGAAAAAATATTCCGGATCGCGAAAGAGTTGATACGATCCGGAATTCCGGGCGGCGCACAGCTGCGGGGCATACATATGGAGGGGCCGTTCTTTTCGAAGGAGAGAAAAGGAGCACAGAACGGGGAATACATAACGAACGCGAGTATTGACGTTTTTGACAGGCTTTATGCTGCATCGGGCGGAAACATATGCCTTGTAGACGTAGCCCCGGAACTTCCGTCCGGTCTCGACTTTATTCAGCATGCTTCGAAGGTTACGAAGGTTTCTATTGGTCACACAAACGCCGATTATGAAACAGCCCGGGCTGCTTTTGACTGCGGAGCCACGCACGTCACACATCTGTTTAACGCGATGTCTCCTTTTTCGCACAGGGAGCCCGGAGTAGTGGGCGCAGCAAGCGACGCAGGTGTAACGGTCGAATTAATCTGTGATGGAGTGCATCTGCATCCATCGGTGATCCGGTCGGTATTCAAATGGTTCGGTGTTGATAAGGTAGTCCTGATAAGTGACTCGATGCGTGCCTGCGGTCTGCCGGACGGTGACTATGAACTTGGAGGACAAGCTGTTCATATAGCCGAAGGACGAGCAGAATTGCGTGACGGAACCATTGCAGGATCGGTATCGAATCTTTTTTTGAATATGAAGCGTGTGGCGGATTGCGGGATTCCGCTAACAGCCGCAGTCAGGGCAGCTTCACTCAATCCGGCTAAAGTGATTGGTATTGATACAGATGTCGGGAGCCTGTCGGTCGGTAAACGGGCTGACATTATTATCACAGACAGGAACCTCTCGGTCGTCCGGGTTATCAGCGGCGGGGCCACTGCTTTTGAATGCAGCCGGCAGTCCGAACAGTCTGCTGTCCCGGAGAAGAATAGGAATGGAACAAATGAGAACTGATGATGTCAAAGGTACCGGAGCCGGAGGTGCATTTATCAATGTCGTCGATATTGATTTGTTCTGGGACTCCCTTATGGCAGGGCGGCTTATTTCCCAGGTGCTGCTTAAGCAGATGCTTTCTGTGCAGAGCAGAGACGGCAGCGCGCAGTATGGCTATGGAATATGTCTTGCCGGGACTGGTATAAATGCGTTAATACCATATTTTCAGGGCAGTGACCCTGGCGTAAGCTTCATTTCGTGTTATGATACAACACATCAGGTACGCGTTACGGCGGTCAGCAATTTCGAATCAAATGTATGGCGGCTGGAAAAAGATATAATAAAGATAGCGTCGAAGCTTTGATCTGAATCATCGTGAATAATGAAAGAGGTGTTACATATGTCATTTAAGAATCCGGATAAGTTAAAGAAAAAGAAGGTAGTCTACAAGAAGCCGAATCCTCAGCCCAATTCCGGGCCGATCAAGGGAACGGAGAAAACGCCAAAGGAGAGCTGATTCGTCCGTGCTATCTGTAGCATGGCTTCGAGCAGTTTTTTGTGTATTTAACCTTTTGAGGAAATAAAAGGAGACGGGGAATCGTCTTCTTTTTTTATTTTGGAAATATTCGTAGAAAAAGTAAAATTTACATTTAAAATTGTTTTTTTATTAGTTGACATTATCCCGGTTTTGACAATATAATTAACAAATCGTTTACGAAACTACAAAGTTGAATATACATTCTTGGTGAATACAAAAGTAAATGATCTTGACCCGTAATTTCTTTTTTTGAAGTTCATGGGGATGAATTTGAAGTTATGGGGGAGGGCCAGGATATTGAATCGTAAAAGAGCCGGCAGCGCCCTCAGGTTAAAGTTTGCCATTTTAGGCATTTTTATTGTAACTTTCTTGTGTCTCGCATCTATAGATTTTAATGCGTCTGCATCGGGCAGCAGGAATCTGACTGCGACACAGCAGTCGAACGGGACCTGGATTTCAAATACCGGTTATCGGCCTTACACGGAGTGGTATGGAGCTACAACGGCCGGGATTGCACGCCATCAGGTTCTAAAAGTGTTTGTAAATGCAGGTGAGACTCTGTATTTTGGAAGCAGCGTTGCGGGCAGCACCGTCGCCGGCGGAGAAATTGTCGTCAGGAAAGCAGACGGAACTTCAGTACCCGCTGCGTCACTGAATGTAGATGCAGGTACCGGAGTCGGGTATATTAATACGCGTGCCAAAGAAATGGCCGGCCCCAACTATCCGTCGAGCGGTAATACCAGCGGATATACTCCGCTTTCCCTGGCTGTTGATCAGACCGGAGTCTGGGAATTTGAATTTCATTCCACGAGCAACAACACAACAAATCCTACAGCCTCGCTTACAACGTCAGATACTCTCGTTGCCAATCAGGGCGGAGGAGCTGTCGCTGCTTGGGATATAACGGTCGTCAAGACGGAAAGCGGTGTCCCCGCTGCTGTTCCCGGCCGTGTTTATACGAACTTTCTGTCTATGAATATGGGCGGTAACTTTTTTGGCTCAGACGTACTGAAGGCTGTCGTATATGTTCTTACCAAAGATGGATTTGTGTATCAGACCAGCTTCAACGGAATGGATCCCTACGGCTTCATCTTTTTCGGTAATAACCGCGGTCTGATAAATGCAAATACCAACACATCGCTGTACCAGTCCGGAGTCTCCGCTGATAACAGTATGACTACCATCTCCAGTAATGGTATACCGGTGCAGTTCCAGTCTCCAATAAGTTCTGATTCTGTCATGGACAGTACATTTAAAATATTTTTCGATATACCTGCCGTTGATCTGCCCGAGTATATTAAGCCTGTTGCTTATGCGCCGGGCAGCATATCGGATTTTACATTTATCGGTGATACCAATAATCATGGTTATGTCGGTTTCGGAGGTTATTTTCAGTTCAATGCTACGAGAACATCTTCTTATGAAATCAAGCTTGACATGACGCACTATAAAAACGCTGATAACACAATTACGGACCGGGGTATAGTTTATCTTGCAAATGCATGTGTGGAAGGGCAAAACCGGATTTTCTGGGACGGCCGCGATGCTTTCGGACAGGTTGTCCCTGCCGGTACGTACGGCGGTGCGGACAGCGGGATTACCATTACTTTATCCGCCAAATCAGGTGAATACCATTTCCCGATGTTTGATGTGGAGAATAACAGGAATGGTGTCATAATCAAAATGATCAGTGATCCTGTCGACATCAATAATCAGGTGATTCCAGTAACTTCGGCAGAGAGATCGACTGTATATTATAACAACTCATATGTACCTAAAATTGTCGCCGAAAATGCAGTCCAGAACATGCTTGCCGGGATAGACAGCACCACCGGTGCGAGCATTTTTGGAAAAACAGCAGC
>DIEQ01000130.1:0-30851 GCA_002418705.1 Mageeibacillus sp. UBA5770
TCATCCTCGGCTCCGGCGATATCGGTCTGATCATGGCAAGAAGGCTGACACTCGAAGGCGCACAGGTGAAGGCAGTTTTCGAGATCATGCCCCATGCCAACGGTCTTCCGCGCAATATAGAGCAATGTCTCAATGACTTCGGCATCCCGCTGCACCTGAGCCACACAGTCACCGCCATCAAAGGGAAAAAGCGCCTCGAAGGCGTTACCGTAAATCACGTCGATGAAAATCTGAAACCCATACCCGGCACGGAAATGGAATACGCCTGCGATACACTGATCATCTCTGTCGGCCTGATCCCGGAAAACGAACTGTCGGAAATGGCCGGTGTCATCCTCGACCCGCACACACACGGCCCCATAGTCGACGAGAATTATCAGACAGCAGCAGACGGTATCTTTGCCGCGGGCAATGTACTCCAGGTCCACGACCTGGTCGATTACGTCTCACTCGAAGCCGAACGCCTGGCGGCAGCCGTCGCCCGATACCTCGAAAATACCGGCCCGGCCGGCGGCATGGAAGCCGGCATCCCGATTGAACCCGACCCGTCGATTGCCTTTACCGTCCCACAGCAGGTCAGCGGCCGGACAGACTGGACACTTTCCCTTCGCGTCCGAAAGCCGGCAAAAAACTGTAGGATCGAGCTTCTTCAGGGAGGCCAGGTCATCAAGTCAGTCAGCTTACGCAAAGCAATCCCGGCTGAAATGATCCAAATCCCCGTCAAGGCGAAGGAACTCGTCAGCCGGGAGAAAATAACGGCGGTACTCCGGTATGAATAGAACATTTACCTGTATAATATGTCCGCTGGGCTGTGAGATCGAAACCACGATCGAAGGGCAGGAAATTATCGAAATATCCGGGGCGAATTGTGCCCGCGGCAGGTCCTACGTCGAAAACGAGATCAAGAACCCGCTGCGCACGGTGACGACCTCAGTCCGCGTCATCGGAGGCACACTGCCGGTCACCAGTGTCAGGCTTACATCTCCGATTCCGCGAGCCCGCATGGCTGACGTTATTACTGCACTCAGACAAGTACAGGTGGCAGCCCCGGCATTAATCGGACAGGTCATCATCAAAGACATACTCGGTCTGGGATGCGACGTAATCATAACGAAAAGTGTTGCACGAAACGACCCGGACAGCCCTCCGCCGACGTAATCTCTCACAGGAAAACAAGTTTTTGTGTTACAATCGGAAATGTCTATTCAAATCGTTTAGCGGTTAAAAATGTAACCCGGATACAGGTAAACAGGGAGAAAAGTAATGCAGAGACAGGACAGGATCAGCGAAGTGTACGAAGCCGCCCTTAAGGTGTTCAGCGAATTCGGATACAAGAAGGCTACAATCGAAGACATTGCTGACGAACTTGGTCTAAGTAAAGGCGGTATTTACCAGTACGCCAGACACAAAAAAGACCTGTACTTCCACACCGTCGAATACGGGTACCTGAACTGGCAGAAGAAAGTATTTGATGCTGTAAGCCAGGAGTCAGATGTCAGGAAGCAATTCGAAATCATGTGCAAAAAGGCCTGTCTCTATCTTTCCGAAGATACCAGGCTCAAGAATATAATGATCCATGACCCGGAAATATTCCCCATGTCCTACCAGGCTGATCCGTTTAAGGAACTGAACGCCAACTCGATGCGCCAGCTCAAGGAAATCCTGGAAAAAGGAATCAGAGAGAAAAAATTCCGCCCGATGGATACCGACCTGATCGCCCGGTTCCTCTTTTCCATCTACAAAATGATCGTAATCGACACCTACATACTCGAAGAAAAAGAATCCTATATCGATTCGGTTATTGACATCATGACACATGGATTTTTCACAAAATAACGTGCGTCTTTCCCCGCGCACATTAATAAAATGCAGCCGTCCGATCCATTCGAACAGCTGCATTTTCATTTATAAAACATCAATTTTCGAATCATAAGAATCCGGAACAGCCTACTGCTTCCCGCTTTTCGAGAAAACGAGCGCTGAAACGGCGCACAGTGCAATCCAGACCGGGAACACTACCCAGCCGGTCGACCACATGTGCCACACAAAGCCCATGACAAGATAGGCAGTCAAAGCCAGCATAAAAAGACTTCCGCAGATTTTACCGACCACCGGATTCTCCTCCGCTGCCTTTGCCTGAGCTTTAGCCTCGGCGGAATTAAGGTGGTTGTATTTTTCGATATCAAATTTGTCCTTCTGCATACCCAGATATGTCATACCCGAGATCGAGACAGCAAGGAAACCTAAAAAAATTGCAATATACAGACTTCTGGTCCAGCCGGCCGGCACCGGGAGTGCGCTGCTGCCGACCATCCACATGATGCCGACCAGCATCAGGCCTACCGAAGATGACATCAGGACGGCAAACCGCCTGTCAAACTTTTCGATGAGCTCAGCGGCATAGAACGGCTTGATGTTCGGGTGCTTTTTCGTAAAAGAATCGTGGCCGAGTCCGGCTGTAACAAAGGTCATAATGCTCGCAATGAGAAATACCATGAGAGCCATGACCGCGATCGGGCTGGACACACCGACGCCCATCAGTGCGAGCATGACGGCAACGCCGAGAAAAAGCAGCCCTACACCGGCCGTAATAGCCAGGTTAAAATGATTCATATGCCGGTCATAATCTTCGGTATCTTCGACGCACGCATTCTCCGCGTCACCGCGAAGCAGCGTGTCCAGCGAACACGAGAACATCCCGCACAGCTGGAGAAGCTTATCCATCTCCGGATACGTTGTATTCGACTCCCATTTCGAAATCGACTGCCTGGACACCTCCAGCTTCTCAGCCAGCTGTTCTTGCGTTATGTTGTTTTTCCTGCGGTAAAACTGTAAATTTTCTCCAAAACTCATATCCATATCCTCATCCTCTTTCTTCAAATGATTTTACCATGACGCCTCATCGATCGATGACCTCATTTTGCCGCAGCAGGCATGTCACCTCCATAAAGCTCATGTTGCTTTTGAAGAAAATGATGTAAAGTTTGCGTTGCATATGCCAAAATCGGCTGTTTTCAGGCGGTTTTTCATCACTGCCCTGCGTACGACTTAACCAGTCCGGCAATGTCGAACTTCTTCATCCTGAGAAAAGCTTCCGTAACATGCGAGAGCCTGTCCCAGTAATAGTCAGTCTCCTCCTGCGAATCGCAGTACACAATAAACGAGATAGCCTCATTGAAAGTGAATTCATGCGCATAACCGCGGTCCATCGCGCCCGAATCTTTGCATCTACCTCGCCCAGTTTTGAATCTCAATAATATTTCCTTCGGGATCCCTGGCATACACACCAGTAAAGACACCGAGGCTGCCATACGTCTTTTTCACAAGGCGGCCGAGACTCGTTCCGCCATGCGCCAGTAAAGAAGTTAATACCTCTTCAACATCATCCACGTGAAAAGCAATGTGACCGAAGCCGTGCTGATTGATCCCGGACAGATCTGTGTCAGGAGACGCAGGCTCATATGAGAAAATCTCCAATGTTGGTCCATCCTCATACCCCGGCAGCCGGAGATGAATCCCCTTGATCCTGACACCATTAAGCCCCGTCATCTCGTCAATCCAATCCCCCGAAATATCCCTCTCAGGAGGAACCGGCGTGCAGCCAAAAACCTGAATATAAAAATCCGCAAGCTTCTTCCAGTCCCCGGCGATAAGATTCGTGTGAACATACTTAATTGACATTATTGGAGCTCCTTTCAAAATGAGGATTTCGACTGGTCATTTCGTACCGTTGGCAGCTGTCCATGTTCGTTTCGCAGGACTGCCGCCTACAATTGGTCCGTATCCAGAACCACGGTAAACGGACCGTCGTTGACCAGCTCAACCTGCATATCTGCACCGAAAACACCCGTAGCCACATGAGGGGCGCTCGCGCCTGATATCGATGCACCCGTCTTCCCAATACTCATCCCGGCCAGTTCTGTAAAGTATGCATATAGCCTCTCGCCGTCTCCGGGCGGCGCCGACTCAATAAAGCTCGGGCGGTTACCCTTCCTGCAGTTGGCAAAAAGCGTAAACTGAGACACAATCAGCACGCTGCCTCCGACGGAAGCCAGATCAAGATTCGTCTTGCCCTGCTCGTCCTGGAAAATACGCAGCTTCCAAATTTTCTGCCATAGTTTTTCGGCGGCCGCCTCATCGTCCTCTTTGCCGACACCCAGCAAAATCAAGTATCCCCGCCCGATTTCACCGTTCACGCGGCTGTCGATGCTGACCGAAGCCCGGCTTACCCGCTGCACTACTGCTCTCATAAATATGCTCCTTTAAAAATTCAATTATATTATCGCTAAGACTATGGCAAAAATCAGGCCCGATCCAATTGCGAAAACAACAGCCGTCAGACACCCGCAGCCGGATTTCTTCCTGCAGCCACGCGCGGGTCCTTGTGATTCAGGCTGGTCCTCATCCATATCATCGAGCACAACCAGATCAATAACCGTATCGTCAATATCATGTTTACCGTCGTTATTCCAGTCAATCATTTTTTCACCTATAGCAAAAAATACTAATTGTTTATCATTTTAGTCAATTTACAAAATGCATATTCGAGTGTTGTATTATAGCATTTCTATTTGATTTTTCTGACACACTGTTTTCAGTATTGCAAGTTGCTTTTTACTTAGATACGAAATTACTTCCATCAATTTTTCAGTATGATATTTGTCCTGCATAATATGGATTAGGAGATTCTTTACAGAACGAATATCTTTCTCTCTCTTATTCATGGGGACTCGCGTCGGATTTATCAAAATCTTTTGAATAACATATACAGCCGGTTCAGGCAGTATGATTTGCAGCCCATTTTTTCTGTATTCCAATGCAATATCGGCTAGTATGTTTATCTCCCGGGAGGCCCTCCGACTTTATATCCAAACTGCGAATTGGATAAACACTCTCTTTTCCACTGCCTTGCACACGAGTTAGAAACTCTAATTCAAGCAAATCCTCTTTGTAGAATTTTGCAACTCCTGAATACGGCGCTTCTGTGTAGAGATATCCATTTTGGGTAAGTGCGGCAATCAGCGGAATTTTCTCATCCGGAATGCTGATATTTCGATACATAAAATCAATATCTTTACCTGATTGCCTTTCTGATTTCCTTTTCTTCAAGCAAAAGTTTATCAAGTGTTTCCTGAAAATAGTGACGTCTGTCAATTTTCTTTTGAATCTCATACGGGCTAAACTTATCTTTCGTTCCCAAATAATCTGTTTTGACCTTCCCATGATCCCGGTACAAAAGATAATAGTATTCCCGGTTTTTAATCGTTTTTAAAATTATTTTCCCCTTTGGAAGAGCTTCAATTTGCTCCTTATACGATTTCTGCATTTCAAGATTTCTTTCCAACTCTTCAAGAAGGACATTTTTTATAATTGACATAATATAATCTCTCCTCCGACAGGAAATGAAGTACTGTTATGATTTTACCATACAAAACAACGCATTATTAATATATCGTAGGGTAACTTCCTGTACTCATTTTACCATACACTCAGTCATATTTACAGATAATTGTATGGTAACTATTCGATAGGATTTATACTCTGTCATGAATGATTCTCAGGACACGATCAAAAACATCATCTGCCGAATAGCGAATTTGTGTCTCGGCTGCCTGCCGTTCCGCTTCATCAATCTTTGCTTCCAGATCAGCAGAAGTGTATGCAAAAGTTCTTTCCGCAATATTCATTTAAAATTGCCTCCCTGCATTACAATACGAACGAAACCAAGATAACCACTAATATACTTATCAACGTCCTAATCATATTTACGCGCTATCCAATCGAAAAACAACACTTATGCAATAAAAGGTGCATATCTTATATTAATGCTCTTTTATATGCATAATCTAAAATTATGATCCTTTAGATGCATTATCATCGTTTATGCAGTGAAAATAGCAGGGAATTATTCCTCCCCGTCCCATCGGTATTTCCTGTTTGCACGCATCTTTTCAATATCGCAGTGGAGGCAGAGTCCATTGTGGCAGCATATCGTACCGCCGCAGACTGAGCAGCGCCACTTCTCCTCTTCTTTCTCGAGAAAACCGGCCGTACCGTGTTCTTTGATATACTCGAGGTTATCAATCATGCTCATGTGATACCGGGTGCGGTACCGCTTATCAAGGTCTTTCAGACGCCGGCACGGAAAATCGCCGCACTCGTAGCAGAACCGGACAAGCCCGTGCCCGAGCTTGTCGCAGCTGTCCTTCATGAAGGTGCAATTCTTACCGCGAGGCAGGCAGCCTGCGCAGTATTTTCTGTTGAAACCCTTTTTCTGCAGCTCGTTTTTTTGTGCCAGATAGCTGACACACAGCGCACAGTTCATTCCGCAGGGAGCAATAAGGTTCTCTTCCACGCGCACCACCCCGGTTCATTTTTTGTGTTCGACGAATTGGATTCTTACACCGTTGGGATCCTCAACGAAGATGAACTTCATAAACGGATTGGGCTGCATCGGCCCGGCCTTTATTTCGACGCCCTTCTCCTTCAGGAGCGCCATCAGAGTGTCGAGTGAAGGCACCTCAAATCCGATCGAGATATCCCTGCCAAACGTTATTTCCTGCCTTCCTAAATGGCAGATCAGCTCGACCTGTGTTTCCCCGTCCCCAAGGAAAGTAATCTCTGTATCGGGCCCTGCGGAGATCTGATTCATGATCGGAAGCCCGACGATCTCCTCATAGAAGAAAATGGATTCAGACATATCCCTGACGTTAATCGTAACCCAGCAGAATTTCATAATCATTCCTCCGTTTGTTCTGTGTTATTTCAGTCGAGATTCAAATCATATTGAAAACCGTCGGCGATCGTCGGTGTCTGCCATACACAGTTCAACTTCGAATAATCAAAGGCTTCTTCCACCGTCACGATACCGTCATTTGCGAAGGTGTCTGCGTTACCCGCGTCCAGGCCCTGCATTACAAAATAATAGGTGAACTGCCCGTGGCCGCCGCCCCAGCTGTCTCCTTCATAGGACAGACCATTTGCAGTACAAGCCATGTTAACCACACGGCCCGTGTCATTCAGGACACGCATACCGCCGGACAGGCAGCTGTCAAAAATGAATATGATGCGGTTGGTTGGGAAACCGCTGAATAAAGCGTCCAATTGACCGTCCCATATAAAAGCAAAGCCGTCATCTTCAGATCCATTCCAAACGACAATGGATTGGTCAACTTTATTCGAGTCGCCATCATCTGCTTTGCCTTTAGCCCCGTGACCGCTATAGAAAAATACCAGCTCATCACTGGGTCCAAGCAAACCCCTCATATTATTCACTTCAGCAAAAATATTACTTGCCGTAGCCTGGCTGTCTGTCAGAAGCTTCACTACACTAAACCCATAATCCGCGGTCAATACTCTCTTGACTTCCAGGGCATCTTTATCCCCATACTGCAGGTCGCTTGACGTCCCGGGATAATCACTGATGCCAATCACAATTGCATACTTTTTGCCTCCGTCAGGTATTGGCGCCCCGATCATTCCGGTTGCGGCCTTTCCCTGCGTTTTATCAGGCTTAGCCGGAACCCCTTTCAGCGTGGCCTTCTTAACAATTTCAACATTCTGTGCTTTTACAGGATAATACCGTTTTGCCTGAGAAGCACCGGAATCAGCAGATACCAAAGTTACTTGAAGTGCAAGAATCAGCGATACAATTGCAATAACCTTCGGGAGATTTCTCATACAAACCCTCCTCACCTTTTGCGTGGACAGCCTTTGCGTTTTCAGAGGAAAACGAAAAATTGCACTGAATTTTCAGAGTCCGAACAGTACCGGGATGCATATATCAAATATATTTTATCACGCTGGAATTGTAATACAATATGCCGGGAAAATATTCAGGATTTGCGATTAACATTGCTATGAAAATGACAAGCAAAACCTGCACGATATATACGAAACCTGTCAATCAGACGGACTCACCCTTATCAGCCCGCTCCGTTGCCTTACCCTTATAGACCCATTCCTTATTCATCAGAATATAATCGGAAAGTCTGGCGCGATTCAGAATGGTCGTCTCCTCAATCGGAGCACCCATCGTCCAGTAATAATAATCGTCCAGAATATAATATGTACCCATTCGCGCTTCGTAAAAGGCTTCAAATCCCTTGTCCATAATGAATTGGACGGTCTCCCCGAATGCGATCCGCCCGAGTCCGTCCAGATGAGCTTTCACAATATACTCATGCGGGCAAATGTCTGCATAGGTCTTCGCGAAGATCCATGGAGAACGGTTTATGAAAAGACGCATTTCAATATCATTCATATCTCTATTACCTTTTACATACCGGGAAATTGTGTTACAACGTTAATGTTATACATGCACACCACTATTTATATACGATTTTCAGTACCAGAAGTGGAACAGGAGACCTGTCAGGGCAAACAAATATTAACTCCGATTTATTTGTTATAATAAGACCCGTAAATGTACCCCTTCTTCTCCTCTCACCCTCTTCAAAGTCACCCACTCTGCAGCGTTTCCCTAAAATAATAAGAGACGTCCGCATAATCTCATACAAGTATGGAGCAAAAAATTGGATAAAAACGCCATCCTGAGCCAGTACTTCGGATACTATAAGTTCCGCGAAGGGCAAGCCGAACTCATCGACAACATCCTTGCGGGGCGGGATGTCCTGGGCATCATGCCCACCGGGTCCGGCAAATCGCTGTGCTATCAGATTCCCGCCCTCATGCTCAAGGGCATTACGCTTGTTGTCTCGCCGCTGATTTCGCTGATGAAGGATCAGGTCAATGCGCTGGTGCAGGCCGGCATCCGCGCAGCATATCTCAACAGCTCGCTTACGCCCGGACAGCAGGCGGAAGTGCTGCGGCGGGCCGCCAATCTGCAGTATCAGATCATCTACATCGCCCCGGAACGGCTGGTTTCCGATGCGTTTATCCAGTTTGCGGAGAGCTCGTCAATCGCCATGGTGACCGTCGACGAAGCCCACTGCGTATCGCAATGGGGCCAGGATTTCCGGCCCAACTATCTGAAGATTGTTAACTTTATTGAGCGCCTTTCCTATCGACCGGTGATCAGTGCCTTTACAGCGACGGCCACACAGGAAGTGCGCGACGATATCATCTCCATTTTGAAGCTCAAGGACCCGTTCACGATAACTACCGGCTTCGACCGGGAGAACTTATCCTATCGCGTCATCAAGCCGGCTGACAAATTCCATTCGCTTCTCGAGGTCGCGAAAAGCAGCCGCGGCAAGAGCGGCATCGTCTACTGTTCCACGCGAAAAACAGTCGAAGAAGTCTGCGCCAAATTAAGTGAAGCGGGCTACTCGGCCACGCGCTACCATGCTGGCCTTTCGGACGAAGAGCGGTTTGCAAACCAGGACGACTTCATCTTTGACCGCGCCAAAGTGATGGTTGCCACCAATGCTTTCGGCATGGGAATTGACAAGTCCAACGTCTCCTATGTCGTCCACTACAACATGCCAAAGAGCATCGAAAGTTATTATCAGGAAGCAGGCCGCGCCGGCCGTGACGGAGAACCCGCTGAATGCGTTTTACTCTACAGCGGCCAGGATGTCCGGACCAATCTTTTCCTGATCGAGAGCAATCAGGAAATAAGCGCAGACCTCTCCGAAGAAATGCGCGAAGCAGTCAGGCAGAAAGACCGCGAACGCCTCAGGTCCATGACCTTCTATTGCTCCACAAACGACTGCCTGCGCCAGTACATCCTCCAGTATTTCGGCGAGAAATCGAAAAACTACTGCGGCAGCTGCTCCAACTGCAACTGTGTTTTCGAGACCATCGACATCACCTCCGAAGCCCAGAAAATCGTAGCCTGCGTTTACCGGCTCACCCAGAGAAGCCGCTCCTTCGGCAAAAACATGATCGCCGACATTCTCCACGGCAGCAAGAACGAGAAAATACTCCGTTTCAATCTCGATACCCTCTCAACCCACGGCGTCCTCTCCGACATCTCCATCCACCGCATACGCACCATACTCGATTACCTGATCGAAAACGAATATCTCTGCCTCACAAGCGACGAATTCCCCGTCGTAACCCTCTGTGACCGCTCCGGCGAAATCATAAAAGACTTGAAGCCGCTCTCCATGAAGCTGCCCAAAGAAGTCAAATCCGTCACCTCTTCCAGGAAGAAATCAGCAGCAGCAGCCGACGCCACCGACGACGCCACCGCCACCGCCACCGACGGAAACGCCGGCTTGTTCGACCACCTCAAAAGCCTCCGCACCCAGCTTGCCGCCGCCCACCACGTACCCGCCTACATCATATTCTCCGACGCGAGCCTCAAAGACATGTGCCAAAAACTTCCGCAGACAATCGAAGAATTTCTTGAAGTATCCGGCGTCGGCGATTCAAAAGCCAAGAAATACGGGAAGGCATTTACGGAATTGATACGGGAGTATGCAGGGGGATAGTAAAAAATTTCATTAGGTAACATATTACATATGAAAATTAATCAGATAAGCCTGCCGATGCTTAACAAGAATACAACGGCAAAAAGAAGCTCCCGCAGTGCTATTACACTACAGGAGATTCATTGTTTTAAAGAATATTATTAATAATCTTTTGCCTTATCTTCGACCCAACAAGCCGTTGCAATCACTTTAATAAACGCTTACGGCTGCATCGCCCCGAATAGTACAAGCCACGCAAGGAAGCTTTTAGCAACGAGGCTCAAGACAATATAGACCCGCTCACCGTACATATAATTCTTCCACTTTCCGACTTTTTTGTACTGCAGGATCATGTTGATGGGGAAGGTGTTGAAGGCGACAAAATATGTGCCGATGATCGCCCATACAAACCACGGAACCCTGTCAAAATTGCCTGCGCCAAACATGTACAAGAGAATGGCGACCCATGGTGCTATACCTGCAAAAGATCCCCAGACAAAGGGCCCCCAGAGAACACGCTTCTTATCCGTACCGGCGTTGAGCTGTTCCATAACCAGGCCGAACAGGTTCATCGATGCGTTAACCACAAAGATCAGAATCAATGATGCAATGTCATAGATTCCGAAAAGCGTCGCTATCAGGACAATCATGATGGATGAGCTAAGAGAATATTCAAACCAGCGAAAACGGTTGATACCTTTTGCCAGATCAGCGTTATAGATATCATTGGTCTTCTTCGGAAGGGAGATCAGTGCGTGTGCGAGCGCTGAAATCAGCAGAAAGCTCGCAACCAGTACACCGAAGGGAAGCGAAAACAACTCCTTGGAATCCAGCTCAAGCGAGCGCGTCGCAGGATTGAATGCCAGAAAGTTCTGTGTAATTTTAGGAGAGAACTCCGCGATTTTTTGAATAACGGTACTCGCAAGGAAAAGCATCATAATGCCCTGGATTAGATGCAGACCGCCCATAATCATGTTAAAGCGACGTAATTTTGCAAAAGTAATTTCTTTCATAACATATCCCTCGATTCTTTAGAATGATCAACCAGTTTCGGTTGTTATTTTGTAATTATTACAATCATTCTATAGCGAAAAAATACACGAGTCAATACAAAAACAAAAGATAATTGTATAAAATTTAATTATTTACTATTTAAATTAAAAATGATTGATTTTTCTAGTCATGACCGCGGCCAGGCGTAAAAAATCGCAGCCGCAACGGATATCGCCACGGGTCCGATTAATAAGATAGCCTTAAGAAGGTCCGGGATTTTTGTACGAAGTAAAAGCAGATAAAGAAGGATGAGTGCTGCCGTAAAAGAATTGCGGATAATTCCCGCAGGCACCGACATTGGATTCGCCGCGAAAAACTGCGTCTCCACGAACATATAAAGTGCAAAATAAAGTAAATAGCAAATGCCGAGTGTCAAAAGACCTCCGATCGGAACAGCGAACAGTGGAAGAATCAGGGAACGAGATGATTCCTTTTTCATATGCTCCTCCTATTTTCTGCAGGCATTACTTATATGATCATAATATCACATTAACAAATTTTCGTTATATCAAAATGCCAGCCAGACGCGAGAACAGCTCGAATTGTACGGCAATTCAAGCTGTTCTTGCGATGAAAAGATAGTGAGTCACATTAAAGGAGTAAAATGCGGACTCTTAGTAGAACGATCATATCTCTCATTAGGCGATCGGCCTTTAATTGACAGAATCGTTAATCAACACAAATACGGGAATGCTATCTATAGGCGCAGCAACTTCAATCCGGCGACCGCCTTCATACGTCATCTCACCCTTGAACTCCTGCCACGTTTTCCCCGCAGGCAGGTACACGCTGCGGCTGTTCTGTCCGGCATAGAGTACGGGCGCCACAAGCATCGAGTCCCCAAACATATATTCATCCTCTACTTCCCAACATTCCTTGTCCTCCGGAAATTGATAGAAAAGAGGCTTCATAACCGGAGTGCCTGCATCGTGGGCTTCTTTCATAGCGTTTCGAATATATGGCCGCAGTTCTTCCCGGATGTCCATATACTTTTTACAGATTTTATAGACGTCTTCGCCGTAACTCCATACCTCATTGGCTGCTCCGGAACGGCAGATTGCGCCGCCCGTTGTGCCTACCTGCGGCTGACGCGGTTCACGGTCACCATGAAGGCGCATTACCGGGCAGAAAGTTCCCCAGGCAAACCAACGCGCGAACAATTCGCGGAATTCCTGTGTTTCCGGATCTCCTCCGTGGAACCCGCCGATGTCTGTCGTCCACCATGGTATTCCGGCAATTCCCATATTCAGACCGGCTGCAAGCTGATTACGCATACTGGCAAAACTCGATGCAATGTCCCCAGACCAGACCAGCGCACCATATTTTTGGCTTCCGGACCAGGCACACCGGACTAAGTTGACAATTCCTTCCTGACCTTCCTTCTGCATGCCGTCAAAGAATGCCTTTGCATACATCACAGGATAAATATTTCCGATTTGGGCGTTCGTCCCTTCGAAATAGCGGTAGTTATCAAAATCATATACAGTATATTCCGGCTCCGCTTCATCAAGCCAAAATATTCTAACGCCTTTGTCATAGTAGTTCTTTTTTGCGGTACTCCAGATAAATTCCCTGGCACCGGGGTTTGTCGGATCAAAAAACACAGTCGGGGCCAGAAATTCCATGGTTACAAGAACGCCCCTGTCGGTATTTACAAGATAACCGGAACGATGCATCTCCTCGAAATTTTCGCTTTCCTTCTCAACCGTCGGCCAGACGGAGACCATGAGTTCAATCCCCATCGTCTTAAGTTCAGCAATCATGCTGTCCGGATCCGGCCAATAGACAGGATCAAATCGCCAGTCTCCCTGTCTGGGCCAGTGAAAAAAATCAACAACGATTACATCAATAGGTAAGTTTCTTCTTTTATACTCACGGGCAACTTCCAAAAGCTCTTCCTGGGTCTGGTAGCGCAGTTTGCACTGCCAGAAACCAAGGCCGTATTCAGGCATCATCGGCACCTTGCCGGTCACTTGTGCATACGATTCTTCAATTTCTGCAGGTGTGTCCCCTGCTGTAATCCAGTAGTCCAGCTCTTTGGTCGTCTCCGCTTTCCACTCGGTAATGTTCTTGCCAAATATGACTTTGCCAATGGCCGGATTGTTCCAGAGAAATCCATAGCCCACATTTGAAATCATAAAGGGGACACTTGCCTGTGAATTACGCTGAGCTAACTCAAGTGTGCAGCCTTTCAGGTTCAAATACGGCTGCTGATACTGCCCCATCCCATAGATCTTCTCATCCGGATTTGATTCAAAGCGCGCGCAAAGTGAGTAATCCCCGCCGGCAATCGGTCGAAATTCCCGTCCTTCTACTTCGAGAGCCGAACAATCCCCGGAGAATAGGTCGCGCCTGTTCCTGGCATATTGCTCCAGAAGCAATTTTTTGTCTTGATTGTAAAAGATGATTTTGCCTGATCTTGTGATCTGTGCCCGCAGCTTCCCGTTGACGATGGCTGCCGTCTCACCATCAATATCAATCTGTATCGTCGCGGTCGATTGTGAAGTTTGTGTAATTTCCTCACTTAACGCCCAATTCTTCTCGGAAATGCTGTTCCCCATTTTGACGGCGCGAACGCGGATACTGTTTTGACCCCAGGGTTCAACGCACAAAGTCTCAAATTCAAATCGGCGAAACAAACGATTCCCATCCTGCATAAAGAGTTCTTTCATTTTCTCCACCTTATCCTTTCACAGCTCCGCTTGTCAGACCACTAATTATGTATTTTTGCATGAAGATGAAAATCAAAGCTACAGGTATGATCGTTACAACGGCAAATGCGGTTAAGTAACTCCATTTTGTACCGTATTGCCCCATGAAATTGAAAATTCCGGCGGTAATCGGACGATTTTCCTGATCCTGAATAAATGTCATGCCGTATGCCAGATCACCCCACGCATACAGGAAAGAAAATATGGCACATACAACAACACCGGGGAAGGCGATCGGCACGAGAATTTTCCGAAATGATGAGAAACGTGTGCAGCCGTCAATATAGGATGCTTCTTCGAGTTCTTTGGGAATGGATGCAAAATAATTCTTAAGGATCAGGATAGAAAACGGTATCCCAATGGTTGCATCAGCCAGAATGGCAGATAACGGACTATTTATAAGGTTCATTTTATTGAACATAATAAACATGGGCGTCAGCAGAACAGAGACAGGCAGCATTTGTGTAACCAGAAAGCTTAGTGTAGTAATCTTCTTGCCAATGAAGCGATACCTGCCAAGTCCGTAAGACGCCGGTACGGAAAGAACGACAGAAATCAGCATGCAGGAGACCGAAATCAGGAAACTGTTTCCAAAAGAATGGAACATGTTAAAGTCGCCGTTTTCAAGTTGGGCCACGTATGATTTTGTGTTAAATACGGCGGGAAAAAGAGTCGGCGGAATTCGAAAGATCTCCTGCTCTGTCTTAAGTGATGTCACAAGAATCCAATATAGCGGAAATAGCAGAATACCGAGTATAAGGACAGACATAATATTCATAAATACGTTTTTTCTGCCGCGCAGATTGTTTTCCAAATCCATTATTATGCCTCCTCATCATTGTAAACTAACTTCAGGTAGACCAGACTGACGCAAAACAGAATGACAAATAGTATGTTTGCAGCTGTTGCTCCCTGGCTATATTTGAAGAGGCTGAAAGAGAGTTTATAAGAGTAGGTCGACAGCAAGTGAGTCGAGTTAACCGGCCCGCCATTTGTCATAACATATACCAGGTCAAACACTTTAAAAGTATATACAAAACCAAGGATTAACACGGATTGGATCGTTGGTTTCAAGAGCGGTACGGTTATCCTGAAGAAAGTCTGCACTTTGTTGGCTCCGTCAATCGCAGCACTTTCGTAAAGCTCCTTGGGAATAAGGGTAAGTCCCGATGACAGTAAGATCATGTTGAACGGGATTCCTATCCAGATGTTTGTAAATATCAGCGCAAACATGGCCGTGTTTGGTGAAGTCAGCCAGTCAACCGGCTGTGAAATGATTTGAAGGGACTGCAAAACCTGATTAATAATGCCGACGTTTGAGCTGAACATGAACTTGAACATGAGGGCTGTAATCGTAACCGGTATCATCCACGGCATCATGAGAAGTCCCCTGATCGGCTTTGAATAGGAGAACTTTTTGGCAAAGAAAAGTGCCAGTAGAAATCCCAGGGAAAACTGTAAAATGAGGGAAAGGACCGTAAAAAGAAGAGTGTTCCAAACAGAATGCTGAAGGACGGAATCCTGTAATAATTTCACATAATTATCAAGTCCGACGAAGGGCTTAACGGCAGCATTTATCGTCTTTACCGTTACATCCTGAAAACTCAAAATAAAATTGCTTACGATCGGGTAGCCGACAAATATCAGCATATATAGCAAGGCGGGAAGGACAAACAAAATTCCAATATTGTCATACCGGAAGAATCTTTTAATCCGCTGCACAACATTTACCTCCTGAAATATGACGTTTATAAAGTTCGTTACGTCGTTGCTTCTTTAATAATTCGCTTTAATAGAGGGGAGTACACGAAAAACCGTGTACTCCCTCCATTTACTTGTATAAGATACTTAGCCTACGATGCCGTCAATAGTAGTCTGTGCTTTTGCTGCAGCATCCGCTGGTGTGCTTGTTCCCGTAATTGCCTCATTGAATGCAAGGGAAATTGCGTCGGAGATTTCCGGCCACTGTGCACTGGGTCCTCTGGCTACGGCATATTCCATATTAGTGATGAACAGCTGCATAATATCGTCGCCCTGGTACTGTGTCGCAGAGACGTCCTTATTAGAAGAAATGTAACCAAAAGCATCGATGTATGTTTTAATCATCTCAGGAGTTGTTGCAAATTTAATGAATTCAAGGGATGCATCCTGATTCTCATTGTCGATAATGGCAAAATTCTCGCCGCCGAGTGCTGTTGCATTAGCATCGTCTGTTGGGATAAGAGCAACATTCCAGTTAAGGTCAGGAGCCTGCTCACGCATAGTCGGTACCTGCCAGGGACCATTTATCATCATGGCAAGGTTGCCGGAAATGAACTGATTCATCGTGTCGCCCTGTGTCCAATTGATAACTTCCTTGGTCATTGCACCGTTTTTAACAAGGTCGCTAACATGGGTTATTGCCTTAATTCCCGCTTCATTGTTGATCTCATAAGCAGTTGTTCCTGCCATATTCAGCCATGGAAGGAAGTTGAATGTCCCCTCTTCGTTCTGAAGAGAACTGAATCCCAGCCCGCTTACGGTTCCGGCAGATGTCTTTTTAGCTACATCAGCCAATTCAGCCCAGGTAGTAGGAACTTCACAGTTAGCTGCTGCCAGCATGTCTTCATTGTAGAACAGGGCGAGGCAATTACTGCCAAACGGAACACCGTAAAGCTTCTCGTCGAGTGTGCAGGATGCTACAGGTCCGTCATAATAACCACTCAGATCAATTTTGCCTGTAATGTCCGCGAAGATCCCCATCTCTGCATAAGCGGCATGATCCGGATTATCTATAATAACCATATCCGGCAATTCTGATGCCGAAGCGCCAATTGATAATTGCTTTTTAAAATCAGCGAAAGGTACATATTTGGCTTCAACGGCTATGTTTTCCTGAGATGCATTGAACTGCTGAATAACTTTATCGAGTTCTACCTGATGGCTTTCAGTCTCCCAATAATACCAGAGGACAATATCTTTCTTCTCTGCAGCTGCCGTCGTATCTGCCTTGGTATCTGCTTTGGTGTCTGCAGCTGTTGTATCCCCCGAAGCCGCATCCGTCGTTGTTGCCGATTTTATCCCGCATCCAGCCAGCAAACCGGCCGAGAGTGCAAGTGCCAAAAGAATAGCAGTAAACCTTTTCATTATTCTTCCTCCTCTTTTTTCTTGCACAAATACTGTTTTTTTCGTGCAAGTAGTCTGTTTTTCTGTACAAAGTCACTATATATCATCGCAACTTTGGGAAAAACTCGAATAATCTGTAAAAGGATTGTTTTTCTAAGGTCAAAAATGCATTTGTCTCATATTTAGCCCTACTTGTTTGTTTTCCGGTATTCCGTAGGAAGCTGTCCCGTACACTCTCTGAATACCTGCCCGAAGTATTTGGAATCGCTGTATCCTACCTTATCGGCAATTTCATAGAGCTTCAAATCTGTTCCAATAAGGAGTTCCTTAGCTTTTTTGATCCGGTAATTCTTCATATATGAGCTAAAAGTAACGCCTATTTCTTTATGAAACTGCGTACCGAGATATTCCGGTGTAATTTTAAGCTTGGCAGCAATCTCATCAAGTGTGATGCCCTGGCTATAGAATTCATGCACCAGGCTTTGGGCTCGCTGGACGGTAAGATTAATGGAGGTCTCCCCGGTTCTGTCGAGCGGCAGCAACAATAGCACATCATGAAGCGTTTGTTCCAATTCCGCAAAAGTTGTTGCCGACATGATATTTTTCAGAGATTCCTGTTGTTCAATATTTTTATATTGAACAAAATCGATTTCTTTAATTATATTTATCACGGACCAAAGATAGCGCACAAAAGATTCCTTGATTTCCTTTGGTGAATACAACTTTCCACTTTTAAAATACTGACAGAAATTCTGAGCGCTGCTTTCCACTTTTTTGCTGTCATAAGAACATAATGCAGACTTCGTCTGGCTCTCCAGATCAACGGGATAGGATAACGGTACCGTCTGGATCTGGGTAACTTTGGGATAGGATACGATAACATCATCCCCCAGGACAATATTCCAATCCATGTATGTAAGCAGAATATGCAGGCACTCCTTCATTTTGGAGATTCCCGAAAAGGCTATCCAGCCAAAACATGCCTGGTACGTTTTTTCTCTCATGAATTGAAGCAGCACCCTGTTCTGAAACCAGCGTTCCAGTTCCCGCTCATTTGTATAGGCAAAAAGAATCAGCAGAAGCATTTTGCTCTGCGGAATTTCCAGGATACGGTATTCCAGGCCCGCCCTGAGGTGAAGAACAGCATGAAGTTCTTTGCTCATCTTCAGCTTGTTATCCTCATAATGATTCCCCAGATATACCGGAATCAGTACAAAATCACTGTCTGGCTTAAGCTGATAGCTCCTGTCGAGGAAATTCATAAGCTCCGTGTCCACAACGGTACCACCGAGTATAATCCCGCTGAAGACAGATTCGAGGGACTGGAGCACGTCGAGGCGGTCCTTCTTATATTTCCGTTCCTGTTCCAGTTGGATTTCAATATTCTCAAGGGCCTGCGTCAGACTCAAAACCGAAATAGGCTTCAACAGGTATTCACTGACACCGAGCTTTATCGCCTTCTGTGCATAGGAGAAGTCCGAATAGGCACTTAAGACGATCGCTTTGACTGATATCTGCTTTTCCTTTAATTTTGTCAGCATCTCCAGTCCGTCCATGTCTGACATTTTGATGTCAGTAATGATCAGGTCAGGCCTGGCTGCTTCTATTTGCTCCAAGCCCTGCCGTCCATTTTCCGCTTCCCCCACGATCTGGTGTCCCTGACCTATTTTATTGATAAGCCGGATCATTCCTTCCCGGATTCTGATCTCATCTTCAACGATAACAATCTTCATCATCCGCCCCCTGCTGCAAATTAAATTTTCGGAATCTCAATAAAGATACTTGTGCCTTCATTCATTTTGCTTTCTATTCTTACCGCTGCCTGATCCCCATAATACATATGGAGCCTTCCGATGGCGTTACTGATGCCAATGTGGCTCTTCTCATCGAGTCCTTCACTCCCTGTGTTGTTAAGATGATCAACCATCTGCTCCGTCATGCCTTTTCCGTTATCAGATATGATAATTCTGACTGTTTCGGCAGCTTCAGAAATAGTCATTTCCAGTTCGCATTTTCTCTTAACGCCTTCAAATCCATGCAGAATGGCATTCTCCACAAACGGCTGCAATAAGAGCTTGTGAATATGGTATTCCAGTACGTTTGCTTCCACGTGCAGGATAAACTCAAATGCATTTTTGAGTCTGGTCTGCTGCAAAAAGACATATTGCTTCAGCCAGTCGACTTCCTGTCTGATCGCAACAACACTGTTGCTCTTATCTACACCGTACCGCAGAATATTGGCCAGGGAATTAATGGCGTTGCTAATTTCATACTGGTCTTTATCTATTGCCATCCAGTTAATCGTATCCAGTGTGTTATAGAGAAAATGAGGATTTATCTGCGCTTCCAGTGCCGAGATTTCTGCATTCTTCTGTTTTTCATTCGATATCTTCTCATTCTCGATAGAATCGTTGAGCTTTTCAATCATCTGATTGAACTGATTGGCAATCGTTTCTATCTCTATCGGCATGTGGTCATCCGCTTCAACGCGTATGGACAACTCGCCTTTTTCAGCCGCCTTCATAGCTTTAACGACCTTTCCGATGGATCCGGTCAGACGGTTGGTGATAAATACAATTATGACAACAAGCGCCAGAACAGATAATGTCAGCACGAAAATTGTGATCTGCTGCTGATTGTTCATCTGAGCAAGGACATTGCTTTGATTCGACACATTAATAAAATACCAGTGCAGCGTCTCGTCATATGTACTGTACACTTTCATATATTCTCCGGTCAGCGCTCCGCTGTCCCTGACCAGCTGCATATAGGCCTGCTCTTTTTCCTCCGCGGAGGAATCCGGAGCAAGGATTGTTGTCCCGATTTTTGAATTGTCTATAAAAGAGATAACAGATCCGTTTTCATCAACGATAATATTCAGATTATTACGTTCTTGTGTGTTCGGCTGTGCCGCATTCTCGTTGCAGATCTCATAGAGCATGCGCTCATCGATACTCAGAATAACGATGCCTGCGATTCTGTTGATATCCTTGTAGTCAATGATTCTATGCGCCATATGAAAAAGATAATAGGGTTCAGAATTAAAATGCGCGGCATATTTTGATGATAGAACCACTGTCTGCTTTGATTCTGTGATCTTCTCAAAAATCTGATCCGCCGGTATTTCATAATTACTCAGCCATTTAATATTGGCCGTCGGGGAAGCCAATTTATCATAGAAAACGGTTGTACCGTTATTTGTAATAACCGTAATGCATTGTATATATGGTTTTACACTGGCCAGGCCCCGGAGAGCTCTTCTCAATTGATTCCTGCTGACGGCAAGATCCTGATCAGCGTCAATCTTATCTACCAGATCAACAATGGCATCGTCCGTATACATCTGATAAAGCAGATCTTCATAGGAGGACAGCACAATATTGACATTGTTCTGCGTCTGAGCAAGGTTGATATCCGTTAATTCATCAACGTTGTCCTGAACAAGATTCGAGGTGTTGTAATAGGACACCAGATTCATAACAATAATGGGAATAATAGAAATCAGGCAAAAATAGACAATCAGCCGGTATTTGAAGCTCTTCTTGTTTAAAAACCTCTTCCTCATTTTGCTCGGGTCCCCCCCCTTTAGTTTATCATTTTTTTGGTAAATGCCTTTTTGTATTCTGACGGAGTCATGTTCTCCAATTTCTTAAATGTTTTCATATAGTATTTTTCATCTGCAAAACCACAGGAATAGGCTGTCTCCTTCACAGTGATATCATAGGTAACAATCAGGGACTTTGAAATATCTATTCGTGTCTTATTAATAAATTGAACCAATGAAATCCGGGCTGACTTCTTGAAAAGCGTCGATAAATAATCAGCATTATAACCGAATTCCCCGGCAATGGTACTAACGGTAAGCGGCTGATAATAATTTGCCCTGATCCACTCCATTACTTTGGCTACGCAGGGGGGAATATTCTGCGTGCTCTTATTCTGTGCATCAAAGAATTCCTGAGAAATCTCCATAACTAACGAACTAAGGGCATAGTCCGCTATATATTTCGTGTACATCTTCTCGTTGCGGGACAAATCAAGGAGTTGATTGAATAGAAGCGACACTTTTCTGATAAATGAGATTTCCCCGTATTCCGGCATAACATATAGATTGTTTCCGGAAGTCATTTCTTTTGCTCTTTGTAATTCCTCAAAAAGCAAAGCCTCCTCCCAGCTGACAGCTGCAGGTTCCGGCAGGGAAAAATGCACCCAGAGATATGATAACCTGCCCGAAGAGGCACGAAAGCCTGCATGCTCTTCGCCGGCCGCAAGGAAAATATACTGGTTGGGCAGAACCTCATAGTTCACATCCGACTGAGTGATGCAGAGTGTCCCTTCTTTTACCAATAATAAAACATACGTATCCAGGATACGTCTCGGGTGGACAAATCCGTCCTTACTTAAGAGATTTCCGCTTGAAACATATTTCAGCGGCAGTGAGGTATTTGAAACAAAGTATCTCATCTAAGATTTGTCCACCTTATATGATAATTTGTATGTTGTGAATAGCGCCTTATGTTTTTATTATAGACTCATGTAATGACTATTCAATCCCTTTATCTATCAGATTTGAACACCTATATGGGAGGTCTTGAGATGAAAACAGAAGAATATACAAATCCGGTACACCTGTCTCAAGTATCTGTAGTTGATACTTTCTGGAGTAACTATAGAGAACTTGTCCGCACGAAGATGATCCCATACCAATGGGAAGCGCTCAACGATCGGATTCCTGATGCCGAGCCCAGCCGCTGCATCCGGAATTTCCGGATCGCTGCCGGTATTGAAGAAGGCGAATTCTATGGATTCGAATTTCAGGATACGGATGTTGCCAAGTGGATTGAAGCAGCGGCCTTTTCACTTGTGTGGCATCCGGACAAAGCACTCGAGCAAACCATCGATGAGGTGACAGACCTGATCGTAAGTGCGCAGCAGGAAGACGGCTATCTGGATACATATTATATTATCAATGGTCTTGAAAAACGGTGGACCGAGGTAATCAACACGCATGAGCTGTATTGTGCCGGACATATGCTTGAAGCAGCTGCCGCCTATTATCATGCGACGGGAAAGAGAAAGCTTCTTGATGCGATGATTTGATTTATTGACTGTATCGACCGTGAATTCGGTCCGGAGATCGGCAAGCAGCACGGATACCCCGGACACGAAATCCTTGAAATGGCCTTAATAAAGCTGTACGAAATAACAAACGACAAAAGGCACCTTGCTCTCGCCCGATATTTTATTGATCAAAGAGGTCAGAGCCCGCTTTTCCTCGAAGAGGAAGTCCGCGAGAATCATCTGACCTTTAAATGGAAAGACAGTTACTTTCAGTATCAGTATTATCAGGCGGGACTCCCTGTCCGCGATCAGGACAAAGCGGAAGGTCATGCGGTCCGCGCGGTATACCTCTATTCCGGCATGGCAGATGCCGCGAGGATGACCGGTGATGATTCGCTGTATCAGGCCTGCCTTAGACTGTGGGACAATATGGTACACAAAAGAATGTACATCACAGGAGCCATCGGTTCTTCCTCCTACGGCGAAGCGTTTACATTTGATTATGATCTGCCAAGTGATACCGTATACGGAGAAACCTGTGCCTCCATAGGGCTGGTCTTCTTCGCACAGAGAATGCTTCTTATCTCGCCAAGAAGTGAATTTGCCGATGTCATGGAAAAAGCACTGTATAACGGAATCATCAGCGGCATGTCCCTCGACGGCACGAAGTTCTTCTATGTAAATCCCCTCGAAGTCGTACCTGAAGCCTGTGAAAAAGATCAATTACGGGCACATGTTAAGCCTGAGCGGCAAAAATGGTTTGGATGCGCATGCTGCCCGCCGAACCTCGCCCGCATGATCACATCCCTTTCCGGCTATATCTATACGAAAAGGGAAACCGTATTATACGTACACCTCTATATTGGAAGTGAGACAGTAACGACACTAAACAGCGTTGAGGTTACAGTCAGCATGAAGACCGGCTACCCGTGGGATGAAGATGTCACGGTAGAAGTCACTCCTGCCCGGCCTGTTCATGGCGCATTGGCTTTCAGGATACCCGGCTGGTGCACCAAATATTCAATCCGTAAAAACGGACAGCTCTTCGTACCGGATGAGACGAATCTAAAAGACGGCTACATGTATATCTTCGGCCTCTGGACACCCGGAGACATTGTAACCCTGCACTTCGAAATGCCCGTCTGCGTTGTATCTTCCAATCCTCTGGTACGCGAAAATATCGGAAAAGCAGCGGTCATGCGGGGTCCTGTGGTCTACTGTCTGGAGGAAGAAGACAACGGTAAATACCTGCAGTGGATCAGAATTCCCAAAGCACCGCATTTTGACATTCGTTTCGAAAAAGACCTGTTGGGCGGCGTTGTCACACTGCATTCATCAGGCTTGATACTAGACAACAGGGACTGGGACGAAAACTTATTATATGCACCTTACAAAGAAGAAACATATGTCGAAGAACAATTAAAATGGATCCCTTATTACACCTGGGCAAACAGATCCTGCGGCGAGATGGCAGTCTGGATCAAAACAGCGCCTTAAAATCAGAACCGCAGGGGTCCCTCGATATCGTAACTGCCGGGAAAACGCAACGCAATCCCGTTAGGGAGAAAATTGGGTTCTTTTATATCAGAATTCTTACCACCATCCCTGTTCAAGGGAGGGAAGGAAGTGCTAAAGCACCGAGTCGGCACCCTCGTGTTATGTGATCTCTTTCTTCTTGAGCTTCCTGAAAAAAGTGCTTCTGCTCACGCCAAGAGCATTAACAGCTTCCTGAACGGTTATCTTTCCGCTTCTGTATTTTGCAATAACTTCAAAGAGCTTTGTATCGTCAATTTGAACAGGGGTCCTGCCGCGGTAATTCCCCTGAGCGGCAGATCTCTTGATGCCATTTGCCCGCTGCTTGTCAATGTAACTCTTTTCCTTTCGATAAAGGCTCATCAGAAGGGAATAATAGGCTTTTCTATTACTGTCATCGATTAAAAAATTGGCTGCCTTAATATCATTGCCGGCACATATTTCTCGGAGGAGATGCTGAACGGCTGCAGCGGATCTTGGTTCTTCCTGCTCGATATCTGCATAGTCAACGCTGTGCTTATCATCATTGGCATTCCAACGCACTGCATAGAAGCGGTCTCCGCTGTATCTGGTGTCTGTCCTGATCAGCCATTCCAACCTGTTCAGGTATTCCATGTTGTAGTCTTCAAGTAATTTCCAGAGATCCTCCCGGTTCGGGCCGGGCGTCCGTTCGCTGATAAAAACAGGGGTTACGTTTTCACGCACATAATGCGCCTTCCTGAGATCAAGATTCAATCCGGGGATACCTTGAAACAAATCACTTGTCAGTAATTCAATTACACTGTAGTTTGGCGTAAAGATATATGAGAAGCTCTCATCTTCACGCAGTACATATTCTATTTTCGAGACCCTGTAGCAAAATCCCAAACTGTCATCCAGGCAAATCGTTGCCGTCGTTATTATCTGATTCATATTCATTCCTTTGCCAGTAAATCGTATGTCTCTTTAATTATCAGCATAAAGCGAGCCGTAAGCATGTGCTTGTAGAAGCGTTTGTGGATTTCACTGATGAACGGCGTGCTATCAACCAGTGTATAAATACTCTGCATATCGAGCCGTGCATACACCGATTTGAGCGCTGTATTGCATTCCTGAAACGCACAGCTGTGAATCACTTCATAATAGGAACTCTTCTTTCCATACAGCTTGATTTGTGAAGTCGGGAAAGTGAATACTCTCTTCTTTGTTTCCTCTTCAGAACCCATGACAGATTCCATCTCTTCTTCGTTTGTCATACTGGGGAACAAACAAGATCCATTATCAAATACTGGTGCAAGTGAATAAATATTGTTTGACTTAATAAACCCCCAGTTGCTGCCATGCCGGTCAAAATTACCGAGCAGAGCATCTACAATATAGATTTCCCAAAAAGAGCGGATTGTTTCCTCCACCTGAGTCAGTTTGGAATTATCCTGGAGCATCTTCATAATGTCCTCGTAAGAGTATTGATATCTATCCTTATCCTGATCCAGCGTACTTTCCCCCACATCGTTAAACGGAACAAATTGGACTCCGGGCTCAATAAAATCCTTGCACGCTACAACCTGCTCTCCCTGATAGGTTCCCAGATATGTATCCTGTGTCGGAAAACCCAGAAGTGCAAATATATGAGACCCGATAAATTCGGAAATATGGTTGTATCGCATACCAAAAGCAGTCTTCTTCTGAAACTTCAGCATATAAGCAGATCCGTTGATCAGAATGCCGACTTTCTTTTCTGAGCCGCTATAATACCGATCACTTACCGGATAAATTGAAAAGTCCATGCATCTACCCCCACTGTAATTGATCATAACAGAAACGCAGGCAGTGTCAATAGAATTGTGTTTTGTTTTTGGAACTTACCAATTCAACAAAGATTTCTCTCCCAGAGAATTAGTCTCATAATTATATCGCGATTCAAATGATACGGGCAAACCGCGCACCCTAACGTTGACACGCTGCAAAATTCCCTATTGACCTTGCCGCAGCGTTATAGTTTATATTGAATATGCGATCGAGAGTCGTGACCATCGGCACGGAGGTTGAATATGGAATACAGCATCAATGCACTCGCAAAGCTGGCAGGCGTCAGTGTCCGCACGCTGCATTACTACGACGAAATAAAGCTGCTGACTCCCGGGAGAATCAGCAGCAATGGCTATCGTGTCTATGGCGAAAAGGAAGTGGATTCTCTGCAGCAAATTCTTTTCTATCGCGAACTTGGCCTGCCGCTCGACGAAATCAGCCAGATCATGCACGCCAGAGATTACGACGGCGCCGCCGCCCTGACCCAGCACCTCATGTCTCTTATCGCGAAAAGAGACCGTCTCGATCTGGTGATCGCAAATGTACAAAAGACCATCGCAGCTAAAAAAGGAGAAATCACAATGACAGACAAAGAGAAATTCGAAGGCTTCAAGAAGAAGCTGATTGACGAGAACGAGGAAAAGTACGGCAAAGAAGTCCGTGCAGCATTTGGCGACCAGACCGTGGATGACAGCAACGCCAAACTCATGGGCCTGACCCCAGAAAAATATGCTGAGGTGCAGGAGCTGTCCCTGCAGATCAACCAGACCCTCAAGCAAGCAATGGAGCAGGGCGACCCGGCCGGCGAGCTTGCCCAAAAAGTCTGCGGAATGCATAAGAAGTGGCTCAGCTATTACTGGAAAAAGTATTCCAAAGAGGCACACATGGGATTAGCCCAGACCTATGTCGACGATCCGCGTTTCCGCAAATATTACGACGACATCGCCCCGGGCTGCGCCGAATTCCTGCGCGACGCCATCATGATTTACTGCAAATAAGATACGATTTGCTAATTCCCGTCGCATGTCTCAGGCGATCCGGTACAGCAGTCCGCCGGGAATGGGTTCGCCGGAATATTCAATGCCATAACTGATCACCGGCCAACCGTAATTGCCGCCGGCTTTGATCAGATTCAACTCGTCACCGCCGCGCGGCCCCATTTCGCTGATCCAGACTTCTCCGGTCTCCGGATGGATCGCCAATCCTTGGACATTGCGATGCCCGTAGGAATATATCTCCGGCAGAGCACCGGGCACATCGATAAACGGATTGCCGGGCACCGGATCGCCGTCGGGCGTTATGTGCACCACCTTGCCATAACCGTTGTCGAGCAGCTGGGCATTCGGGCGGGTTGCCAGATCCGATCGTTCGCCGGTCGTAACGAAAATGTTGCCATCCTGATCAAAGGCCAGACGGCTTCCGAAATGCTTACTGTTATCATAATATGGGATAGCACGCCAGATGATTTCAAAATTTTCGATGCTCTTTTCGTCATCGGACAAGCGGCCACGGCCGACCGCGGTAAGCGAACCTTGTTCTGTTAACTCGGCGAGTGTGAAGTATAGCATCCGGCTCGATGAGAAGTCCGGTGCAGGCGCGACGTCAAGAAGTCCGCCCTGACCCCGGTCGTCAACCTCCGGGAAGCCGCCGATTGGATCGCTGAGCCCTCCGTCAGTCGTCATAATGCGCAGAGAGCCGGCCTTTTCGGTGATAATGAGCCGACCGTCCGGCAGAGCGGCGACCGCCCATGGACTTATAAGATCATCAGCCAGAATCGTGACCGAATATGCGGTTTGCGTGATTGTGCCCGGCGCTCGAGTCTGATCAGCAGAGACCGGTTGATAGGTTGTGTTCGGAGGGTTAGATACAAACGGCGGCAGCAAAATCAATTCGATCGGCATTGGTGTAGGGAGAGCTGTTGTCGTTGCTTCAGTTACTTCAGTTTCTTCAGCCAAATCAGTTGTCGAGGAATTAGACGTCGCGGCTGATGTCGTCGATGGTTCGCTGCCCGATGGAGCTGCAGATCCAGAGGCGGAAGTGCCGGCGTCGCAGGCGCCCAGTATGAACGAGATCAGCAAGGCACTCAAAAGCAGGCTTATCAACATCCTCAACCTGGTTATTGGCTCTTTCAAGATCATCACCTCCAGAATCACTGTACACTGCTTACGTGCGAACTCGCAGCAGAAGTCGCCGTTTCCTGAAAAGAGATTATTCATTAGAACTGTCGGTTCTTTATGGCTATTATACCTCACTCGGCCTTCTCATACCGCTTGAACAGCACGCTGTTCTCCTTCGCGATGTGCAGGAAAATGTCGTCCGCCAGTTCATGTAGCTTCCGATACACGGCAATCATAGTGGGGCAGGCATAATCCGGCGGCGTGAAGTCATTGGTATCCCGGATGATCCGCTTAATGATCAGCCCGGCGCCGTCGTGCTCAAACTCAAGCCGGAGAATCAGCGACCGTATCACCGCCCGGTCCTCATCGGTCTGCCCGGCAGCAAGCATGGCCGGGAAAAGTTCCTCCTCCTTGGCAAAATGCTCCTCCAACTCCATCTTCAACTCACTGAAGCTCCGATGAAGCTGCAGCAGCTGGTCTTTTCCGTGTTCGTAATGGACCAGAAGTATCTTGTTCACGAGGCGATCGAGTTCCAGCCACAAGGCGCGCTCCGGCGCGTGATAGATCTCCAGAATCAAGTCAATCAGCTGCCGGTCAGTCAGCTCGGTAACAGGCAGCGACTTGTCGGGCCTGGCCAGATATGACTCATACGCCCCCCGCACTTCCGCAAGAAAATCCGCTTTAAGCCCCGCTTCCTTCATGGCCGCATCCAGCGTGCGGTCACCCTGGCAGCAATAATCAATGTGGAGATCATTCAATCTTGAAGTAATTTCCGGGAAAAATGTCACCAGCTCACCGAGGTGTGTCTGTCCGCTAATATCAATTGTCTTATTCATAGAATTTCCTCCGCTTATACCAGTCATCGGACTGCAATGTTCCGTGTGTTACTTACATTGTAAGGGGAACAGCGGGGGATATCGGTGATTTGAATCAAAATTTGACCAGTTTGTATTTATGCTCCAGCACGAATGTTTCTCCTTACACGATCAAAAACTTCGTCCGGCGAATAGCGAGTCTGTGTCTCCGCTGCCTGCTTATCCGCTTCGTCGAGCTTCGTTTCCACATCCTCAGTAGTATATTTTGTTTATGAGCCATTTTTAGCACCGCATAACTTCAGTGTTCTGGAATCAGCGTGACCAAGCGACAATATAATTCAGAAAATATCTGCATCAGAAAAGGTTAAGTCGGTACCTTATTTCAACAGCCTGATTACTAAATATACTAATCTTTTCTGTACCGTCCTTAATGAATCCGAGTTTTTCATAAAATCTTATCGCTCTCTTATTGTCTTTGAATACCCAAAGAAAAACACTTGAATAATTATTTTGCTGCATTGTTCGCAGTGCAAAGGACATCATTTTCATACCAAAGCCTTTCCCCCAATACTCTTCCAACAAATATATGGATACAATTTCACCATAATCGATTAAATCTCGATCCCGAGAGTCACAGAACACAATCTCGCCACACGGAATATTATCATTAATCGAAATATAGATATTTGCTTCCGTTGTTGCCAACAATGTCTCAAACATTTCCTGTCTGCGTTGAATGTTTGTTTGATACTCTAATTCCTGAATAGGAATAATGTCCTTGTATGACGAAATCCAAGAGTATGACAAAATTTCCGCCAGAGAGTAGGCATCATCAAGCAGTGCTTCTCTTATTACAAATGACATCGAATACCTCCTCCTTACTATATAATTTGTCGAGCCAAACATCCTTCAAACTATCCATGCCAGGTACTAAATATTGGCAGTAAATAATACATGCAAATATCAATTTCTCGTAAATCTGCAATTCGGATATCCAGTGCAGCCAATGAATGGGCCGTTTTTCCCTTTGCGATTCACAAGCTGTTTGCCGCATCGCGGGCAGATGCCGGGGGATGGCAGGGTCTCCCGTGCTATTACTCCTGCCGACGATTTCTCTTCGCGAGGATCTGCACTTTGCCTACTTGTCACGCAACTCGGCTTTACGTCAACCGGTTTTGCGACAGGCGCAGTATCCGGAATATTCAGTGACAGGTTATCCGCCGCGAGTTTTTCGGCAGCCGGACTAGCCGTCTTCATCTGCATGATTCGATCAATATGCTCCTGCTTTTCTACGTCACTCTTTTTGCAGTACGGGAGCAATCTGCGGTACACATCAATTCTCTTATCGACAGAATAATCACCGAGATCATGAATCTGTTTTCTAAACACCGAGTTCAATTGATCTCGCTTAATTGCATAGGTGTTCGGCGCAGTAAAAGTCACTTTCTTCAGTTCGCAGCGCTCACTGAATACAATCAATGAAAATATCGGAAGGTCTTCATAATCCTTGAAAAAAGCCTTGAGCGCCTCCATATGTCCCTTGTTCTGCCAAATCGGGTTATAGAATTTGCTCTTTTTCCCGCCGGCCAAACACTGCGTCCATTGCTTCTGATTCTCATCGCCAAAAATCCAACCACTATAATTTTTGGACTCAACAACGTAAAGGCCGGTGTCATGGATCATAAGCAGATCGATTTCCGAAAAGCCCTTCGCAGTCGGGACATAGCAGTTATGAAGGAAATCCCTTTTGCCCGGCGTCATGAACAACGCCTTATAGCAAAGGAGCTCACCATAATTACCGGTATCAGAAAATGTATCCATAAACCCTTTACCCGTCTGATCCTTTATATCACTGACCCAGTAGGTTGTCAGGTTATCGATAAAATCAAAAAGACCCATGCGTCCTCCCCACTATTCTCAATTCAAGATAATCGCCAGCTGACTTAGCCATATCGAAATTCCGATCGTAAAATCAATTGTTTATTTCGCCTCGTAATGGAGCTCAACAAATTGATTGAATCTCCTAATCCCCATTAACTTTAGCTCCAGCTCAAGATCCATTTTCTTAAATAAGGGTATTCCATGACCTATTAGTGTAGGTGCTATAGTAATAATAAATTCATCAACTAACCTTTCTGTTATAAAAGAATTCAGAAGAACACCGCCGCCAACAAGCCATATGTTTCCTCCATCCAGTTCCTTGATTTTATTTGTAAATTCCACTATATCCTGATCAATAAATTCAACATTTTCATTCTTGCCTTTTTCAGATTTAGAAAACACATAACA
>DIEQ01000130.1:30962-42308 GCA_002418705.1 Mageeibacillus sp. UBA5770
TCATCCTCTGTCGCTATGTACCCATCTAAACTTGTTGCAATAAATAGAACTAATTTTCTATTGTTGGACATCTGTAACCCTCCATCCAGGACCCACTGCTACGCAAACGCACCAATCTCAATGAAATTGCCTTCCGGATCAGCAAAGAAAAAATTCCTCTGTCCCCAAGGCTGCATGACCGGTTCACCGGTTAAAGACACCACGCCAAGTGTTGTCAGTCGTTCATATTCCTTATCAACATCAGCACAGCTCGGCACACCAATTCCGATCTCCATGGTAGTATTATATCCGCGCGGCGCCAAATACGGCTGCTTCATCGACTCCGAGAAACTCTTTCTGTCAAACATGAAAAGCCCGCCGTCATTGACTTTGAACTCGGCATATGGACCGCCATCCCAACTCGCCTCAAGACCGAGAACATCCTGGTAAAAACCAACCATCTTCTCCATGTTCTCAACAAATAAGCCTATGTGAATACTGTTCGATAAAAGACTCATAGAGGGCTCCTTTCAAAAATGTATACCATGATACAAATCAAAGCGGATACGTTTCCTTGTTTAAGGTCAGTTGAGTGAATATTATTGCATCGTCCAACAATGTTTTCTAATTAAATATCCTATCAAGAATATCCGGGTTTTTATGATTTTTAATTTCATATAGTTTTTTTAGATATTCATAATCTTGTTCACTAATATATCTAATATATTTTATTTTCCCTGTTATCTCCGGACTGCAATTTCTAAAAGATTCTGATGTCTGTTGCGAAAATAATAGGCAAGTATTCCCGCATTTTCTTTATAGGCACTTGCTTTCGAATGAATGTGCAAATCAAACTTTACAATGCTATTTAACATAATTATTACCTCGCGTAATGTTAGATCTAATATTCTCCATTTCTAAAAAACAATATTGCTTCATAACAAGCATCGCTATATCTTTTTCAATAAATTCAACGGGTAATTCAATGATCAGAAGTCCTTTTATGATCCTTATTACAAATATTTGACTTGATGTATTTGATGCTCGTTTCAGGTATAACTGATTATCTCCAATTCGCAACTTTTCAGTAACATAATCATTCTTAAAAATGATTCCGTTTTATAAATGCATTTATGGTAATCAGTAATGCAAAACAGAGATTATGTTGCAAGTATTAGTATATTCTTACCCATACTCCTCTCCATTCTCTGCTACCTTCCCCAGCCTACCAAAATCCTCCCCCACAAACGGATACACAACCTCACTTTTCATTCCCTTGAGTCTACTCCTCAAATAATCCTGCAAGTTTTTGTCTCTGCAGTAAACAAAGCACCCCTTCATTCCCCGGGAAAGGAGTACTTTGTAGATATTTTTGATGAGTTTGGTTAGTTCTGCGGGATTTTCTTTTAGGCCTTTTTTGCCGGACGAGTCGTAATAATCACCATAACTGGCATATACTTCGCTCATCAGTGGATTGTAGCGCAGATCGTTCCCGATGATGACGCCAACATAGTCGAATTCCAATCCCTGTGAGGTGTGGACGCAACCGATCTGGTTCACTTTTGTATTGTCGATAGCCCAGGTGTATTGATCACGGCGACTGTTCCAAGGCATTGCAAATTCGTGTTCTTGTATTTCTACATCTGATATTTCGGCATTCGGATTACCATCTGATTCGCCCGTCCATGGCCATGCGAAACCGGCCAGAAGACGCGCTTTGTATCCGGCATTATTTTTTGCCGTGATGAGATTTGTTAGTGTGTTAGGATCGTCCACAATTGCGAATTCGAATGCATCTCCGTCCCATCCGTCGAAGTTTGCTGTTTCCTGGATCTGCAGATTGTGATCTACCCAGTTGAGGAATCCCTCTGCACCAGCGCAACGAAATTGTGCCAACAGCTCAACCTCAACGACTTGTGAGCCTTGTCTGGCAGCGACTTCTTTGATTGTATCTACGGTTCCTTCGTCATCGGGACGAATGCGTTGGTTATCATCTATAAAAAAGACGTTGACGAGCGATGCTTTGATCACATCCTCTACCTGACTGATGCCTTTATACATATAGGCACCTTTTTTCTTAAGTCTGTGTGCCTCATCAACGACAAGAACGTCGAATTCATTTGGATACGCGTTGAAAAAAGAACCAGAGCCCGAAAATATCGCATTGAGACGCTTGGTGCTGTGTTTTGTATTTTTCGCGAGCATGCCAACAATGGTTGTACGGAATGACGCGTTGGGTGCAATAAATTTGATGTTTTTTCCACTTTCAAGAAGATCTGCAAAAGCATTCATCGCAACTACGGATTTCCCTGTCCCGGGTCCGCCGTTGACGATGATGGTTGTCTTTTCGGTTGCTTTCGACGCATACCGAATAATGTTGGCGTGCGCAACTTTCTGTTCATCCAGAAGCGTATAGACCTCGTTGCCTTCGAACATACTGGACACATATTCCACGAATTTTCTTGAAGGTCGAATCTTACCGTTCTCAATTTGGTAAAGAATCTCTTTTCCCTTACCTTTGCCAACATATTTATGAAGAAATTGCTCGAGTTTCTCTGTATCTTCTGTGAAAAACACGGGCGTATCCTCAACAATATCCCTGTACTGCGAATTCAAAAGCGGCTCTGGGTTTCGCCGTGGAAAGTTATGCATATAAGCGCATGAAAACGGATTTAAATTACTTGCATATATTGCTTCATTCATGTCCATCAGATATTTTTTGTATGAAAAGGCTTGATATGACGGATGAGCCACTTCCCTGAAACCGCCGCCTGTATAAGCAACGACAATATCTTCTTTTTCCGTTGCTTCAGCCGTCTCCCATTGCTTCAGCTCTACAATGACAAAATTTGCGTCATCCTTTTCATCATATCCGGAAACAATAAAGTCAATTCGCTTACTTGTCGATGGGATATTGTACTCAATAAGCACACCGCCATCGTCCGGAATCTTGGCCAAACGTAATACCGTTTCCATAAAGCGCAGAGAATTGTTCCATGACCGTCTCTCCGGATCCGAAACTCTTCTCCCATACTTGTTATTAAACTGCTGTTCAATATCTCTAACGATTCTGTTACTGTCTACAGCCGTGCGAAAACCAATCACATCACTCTGATAAACAATCATGATATTTACTCCAGTTCTGTATATTTCTTACTACTCCCGAAAGCCTTATCAACACTATACTTCTCTGAATTTTTCCTAAGTTTATCTGTGACAAGCTCAGTTATGTCCAGCCCCATTACATCTGCCATCAAGGCACAGTAAATCAATACATCAGCGAGTTCTTCCGCTATTTTTTCAGACTTCTCCGGCACATTCAAATCTGCTCCGGACCACTGAAAATTCTCAAGAAGTTCGGCAGCTTCAATTGATATTGAGATTGCGAGGTCTTTGGGATTGTGGAATTGCTTCCAGTTACGGTCGTCACGGAATTGGAGGATTTTACGGGCTACTTCAGGATCTATCATAGGCTCTCCTTGCCGATAATTCGTTTTCTGTATTCAATCAAACTCGCTTTTTTATTAATACTTATCTTTAATATATTCTGCAACTTCATCTATCTCTGGAAATAATGATGCTCTATTAATTGAAAAAGTATTTAACTGTGATAGTATTTTTTCCTTTTCAGTAATAATAAAAACTCGATATTTTCCCGCCTTATCTTTATGTCTTAGTTCGTTTATTTTTAGATTCTTACAGTCTCTGGCCAATCCGCATAAAATGAAAGCCCCATCCTGTTTAATTATTCTATTATTATCTTTCAGTGGTTGAACAATCACACATCGAAGTAGATCTTCTTTCTCAATCTCTTCTTGAAATGCTGGTTTCTCTGTTCTGATTTCATGCAACAATCTAGGCACTTTTTTGTTGAAAACCGATTTATCTATTGAATAATCAATTGCTAAATCATGTATTTCCATCTGTATGTCATTATTAAATAAAGGAAGGCAAGATAAAATTGATACTGTATCACTCTGCGGATATTTTACAGCTGAGCGATCCACCCCAAAAACGATAACTTCTCCATTTTGAGGAGACAACTTTTGACAAGAAAAATATAAGGCAACAAGTGGATTCCTTGTGATGTCAATCAAACGCGTCGGAAGACCGTAATGCTGCATCTGCACTAGATATTGAAGATGTGTTTTAGAACCTTCAAAATCCTGAGGGCAGTTAATCAGCAAATCATTATACATGCGGCGCTCATTTATTTTCCACTCTTTTTTTCGCATAATAGACGGCACAATAGTATAATTTGCATTTGAATGTCCACGAAAATAGAGATCACAATTTGGATTTCCCATTGCACTAATTTCCGAATAAAACTTGTTAATTGATGAGACAAAAACTAACTCAACCAGTGATTTGTCAAAAACGAATCCTCTATCGAAGGTTAGCCGAGCTTGATAATTATATATATCCTTTACTTTTTTTGCTAAATCTATAGTGAATTTTTCTCTTTCTTCCCATGTTCGAAAGGACTGGTAATGCCAGTTCATTACTGCCATTGATTCAACAGTTTTCAGTTCTGTCATATTATTTTCAGATAGTTCAGTCTCAGTGAACTGACGCCACATTTCAGATACAGTTTCGGAAGTTGGATATGCTTTTTGATAGAGTTTCGCAAATGGAGATTTAGCTTCTTCAAGTGATCGCTTTATCTCTTCCTTACTGATTCTTCCATAAATAAAACTATTCAAGTCGCAATATCCATCACATTGAAGTTTGTTTCCACATACCTCATTAAAGGCGAGTCTAACCACAGGATCGTTTTCAAGTAAGGAGAAAAAGAAAAAGAAGAAGTCAATCACCCCCTATTAATCTTAATATAAAAACTAAATAATAAATGATATATTATGTAATAATTTTTGATTATATCATGTTTTCAAATTTAAATGCCAGTCTTCGTCAATATTACAAAATAAAAAGAATCCATTTGCCCATCTTTACTTCCATTTCTCTTGACATTCTAATTTAAGTAATACAATTATATATCTAAATAATATTAACTAACCAATGCTTGATTTTTTGATAAACAACATTAATATTTGACATATTACAGCAACCTCAAAGCTTCAAGTTGTCCCATATGATTATTTATCAAATACTGCTGCATTGCTTTGCATCCTAATATTATCTGATCATCTGTGCATGCAGATTGATTTCTAAAACCTCCGTGAGACATATCATGCATCATTGAATATATTCCTTCATTATCTTTTAACTCAGTTTGTTTAAGAACAAAAGCTTCAAGGCTCATAATAGGATATTCAAATTGACAAATTGTTTCAATAATATGGCGAATCGAATTGGGAGTCGTATGGGAAGGCGGATTTTCTTCTTTTGCAACATTTATTACATCTTTTATATGATAATCATAGGGAAGCATCAGCTTTTCATCACACGAACTAATTTTGCCAGGTTTCATACGAAGAGCTTTGCCGATTATTCCATTTCTTTTAAGCATATGAAAAAAATCTAAATTGTGTGTAAAAACAATAAATCTCGCATGGGTCGTGATATCAAATAATGCTTTAATATTTCGAATTATTTGAATAGTTTCATACACATAGTGATAGTCAAGACTAGAAATTGGATCATCAATTATAAAAAATAAATTATTATACTCATCGTCATTATTTACAACAATATGTGTAGTTGCTAAATAAAAGCAAAATGCAACAATGCTTTTTTCACCATCACTCAGAATGTCTTTTGCAGAAGAGTTGAGTTTCTTTTCCATAAAAGTAAGGGAAAAACTTTCACTATCAAAACAGTACTTATCGCAAAAATACCGGCGTAATAACATTTGAAATGTATCTACTACTTCTGCTCTCTTAGATCTTCTTGCTACTGACTCTTTCTTAATAATTTCATCTCTAATTTTCTTTTCAAGCTCTGCAGATTCTAGATGCTTATCTATAGTTAATTTGATGCTGTTGTAATTTTTTTCAGAAAGAGCAATACATATTTTCCTGTTAATGGCTAGTTTTTCACTGCTTGCATTTTGAATTAATTTGTTAATTTGAGCTACTTTCTTGTTAAACTCCTTATAATCTTTTTCAATTATTTTGCATATTGAAAAAACATCTTCTATTTGTTTTTTACAATCGAAGGTAATTCTTGATATATCATTTTTCTTGTCCTCTAGCATTTTTTCTAGATTCATCAAAGAAGAATCTAGAAGAGCATCGTCATAGCATAGTTGAGTTGCTTCAATAATGGATGGGAAGTATAACCGATCTATATTGTACCTACCGACTTCCTTATTCATTTTTCGAAGGTGTTCATTAATACTAATACGCAATAAACTTAATTTAGCACAGTGTTCGTCAATCATTTTCAAAGTTCTTGACTCTCGGTCATTCAGAAATTTTTTGTATCCTTCAATTGTTGTTAAGGCAATTCTTTCAATAAGCTGACCACAAAATGGACATTCGTTTTTACCTGACTTCGAATATATATCTAGTCCAGTTTCAACAAAAACTTGCTTATTCTTGATTAGATTTACAAAATTTTCATCAAATCCGGATTTCACAAATTGTTCTTTTAACATTTCATCAATTCTTAGCAAGATATCCGTATTTATTTGATGTTGTATTTCGTTAAATATTTGAAGATCTTCCGGCATGTTATCCAAGTTCATCTTTTCTTTTTTTAGGATATCTAATGATTTTTCTTCATGTGCTATGTCTTTAAGTAAATATTTTTCAACTGTTATATTTTTGTATTCTGTTATGTTTTTAGAAATTTTTAGTTTATCCAAGTCTTTCTGTGCGAGTTCAACTTTGTCCTTGATTTGTTTGTAAAGTGTCTCTTTCTCTTCAACCACTCTAACTAATTTTTCTTTTTCTTCGGATACATCAATATTCTCTTTCCCAAGAATGTAACCATCAATATTCCCTTCCGGTGAGTAACTTCTAGATGCCAAATTTTCATCAACAAAGTCGCTATTAAACGTATGAAATATATAACCAGTTTTATTCTCAATAACTGGTTCTGTTTGTATATCCAAATTTATTGTCAATTCTCTTTTCCTATTACTGGAATCCGTTATAGAGAATTCGAACTTGCCTGTTTGCTTATCAATTGAAAGCAATTTTTTAGATATACCTGCGGATGGGGTATAGTTCTTAGATACTAAACGAAGCATTCTACTAATAAATGTTTTTCCTACACCATTGCTTGCGTAAATTCCAGAATTAATAGTTGCCATATTTTCAGAAAAGACTATTTTTTTGTATCCAAAATGAGGGCCTATTCCATCAATATTAATTTTCATATTTATATCTCTAGGCATAATAATCACCTCAACAAGTTAATTATTTAATAGTATCACAACATTATTATATTTGTGCATTTCTATAAATTAAGCAGGAATGGGTTGTTTTCAAGAATGCAATTGTCATAGTATCAGCGAATCGAATTGAAGTAACCTATTTTCAAATCCTAATCAAATTCCCGCCCAGCAATCCCGCAGTCTCCGGACTGCATGTCGTAAATATGACCTGATGCCTTTTCGCGAAGTTCTTTATTAATTCTGCTGCTTTTTCCCTGCGGTCGGGATCGAGATCGACAAGGCAGTCATCCAGTATCAGGAAGCCTCTGCTTTCACCCAGGATGTTGTCCAGTAAGGTCAGGCGCAGTGCCAGGGCTACAGAATCGTAGGTTCCGGCAGAGAGTAAGTTCACGGGGATATCTATCTGCTGATCTTTTTCTAGACGCATTGTAAAGTCATTATCTATATCCGTTACCTGGTAGGATCCGTTGGTCAGAAGAGCGAGGTTTTGCGAGAAGGATTGGATGACGGGTGTAAAGGAAGACGTGTCCATTTGTCTGCGGGTCTCGTCGAATGCCGCCTTTATCATGAGGAGTTTTCTTGCTCTGTTTATTTTTTTCTGGAACAAGGATTCTTCCTCTTCAAAGCTTTGGGAAAGTTCCTCGTAAGTCAGCTCGGGCAAGTTTCTTTCTGCATCGAGATAATTGTTTCTGAGCGTATTTAGCAGAGTATTCGTTGATTCATATGACTTCCTGATTCCGGATAGTTCTTGTCTGAATGAATCCGCTGAATCATATTCTGCGGGCAGCGGAGCGAGCGGCTTAAGCTGAGCTTCATTCTCTTTGAGAGTCATTCGAACTTCAATGATTTTGTCGAGAAGGCCGTCGACATTCCCGTACTTTTCGCACCATTTCTGAACTTTATCATGCAAGGATTTTTGCTCAGAAAGCACGTCAATATTGCTGCGGTTTATTTTCTTGATTTCAGCTTCTATTTCGGTCAATGAGCGTACTTGGCTTAAGTCGCCAAAGCCTACTATTCTTTGCTCCAGACTATCCAGGGTCTCGCCGTTAAGATGTTCATTGACTTTTGTGAGACAGGCATCCAGGATTCTTTTCTGTGCATCGAGTCTTTCCAGATTGAGCTTCGCTTCTTCAACAGATGCTGCATTTAAAGTTGCCAACAGCTCTTCAAGCTTCATCTTGAATTCCATGTACTGATTCCGAAGCTCGCTAAAGTCCAGATCACCTGATTTGAGTTCGATCTCAATCAGGTCCCTGCTTTCCAGCTTGATATAACCATTCGCTTTGAATGAGTCTCCGGAAGAGATTTCCACGGGTTCTTCCAGGTCTTTTGTAATCAGGAAAGTGGTTCCATCTGGGATCCTATTCAGCTTTCCGATCATCACACCGGCCCTCATTTTGGCTTCCGAGGTCAACATTCCATGATAGTTTTTATCGAGATTCTGGATGTCTTCCTTCGTGATGTCTGTGGAATCGGCAATTTGCTTCCTGGTGGCAGCGATGTTGTCGTTCAATTCGTTGATCTTGATCAATTTATCTTCCAGAATTTTCTTGGCAGATACTTGATTTGCCAGCAGTTTCTCAGCATCAAGCTTAGTAATCTTTGCATCAATTTCGGAGATTTCTTTTGTCAATTGCTCAAGCCGCATGTCGCACTGCGGCCATTCCTGGTTGATTGCTGAATACTCTTTGAGTTCGCCTGTTAATTGCTTTATCTGCGGTTCAATCATCGCTCTTTTGACGACATCACTCTCGATGATTTCCATCGAGGCTTTTCTCGCAGCAAAGGCCTTCAGTGTTGCTTCCGTTTTCTGTGTATCCTGATAGATTTTTTCAATCAGCGCTTCAGCCTGTTGGGATTCTTTCATTGCAAGACGAAGATTCTCTTTTCGATAGAAGCTTTCTACAATTTCGCCATTGCCGACTTTGTACGGATTGCTGATACCCTTGTTATTCTCGGGATAGTTCTTTTCGAGATCCCAATGCTTCAGAAGACGGCTAATCTCATCATTGATGCGTTGATCTAAGTCATCAAGGGAGACCCCGTCAAGCTCCATGACTACTTTTCTAAGTAAGGAGCTGACTTCGCCTTTGGCTTCCTTGTTCTGGATAATTTTCTCAATGGCGGACTTAATGTACAGCTGTTTGGAAAATACAATACTGCTGTAAGTGCCCTCTCCGAAAACAAGGACATCTTTCAGGAAAACAGCAATGCTCTCCTCGCTCTTTATTACTTGTGAATCGGGCAAAATCATGCGGGAAAAGGGCATCGATCCCCATTCTCTGCTTACCCTGTAGTCTCCTGTGTGATCCGATATAATGACTTCCCCATCGATACTGTCGCCCGCCTGAATAGGCATGAACTTATCACGGAACTCTATATCTTCGACTTTCTTATAGCCCAGTTTGCTTGATTTGAAGAGCACTGAATAGAGTCCTTCTACCAGCGTGCTTTTTCCGGCCTCATTGGGTCCAAGAATGACATTGAGATTATCTTTAAATTCAATATCCTTATCCTTAATTCCGGCAAACCTTTTGCAGCTGTACTTTTTGATGATCATTTTCTCACCTCCGCAATCAGCTCATAGGCAAGTTGAAGTGCTTCGTCATCATTGGAAAGTGCTGACAGGAGTTGTTGCGGGAATGATCCGTCTGAGAATTCTTTATTAATCTTCTCCTTCGTGATCTTTATTCCAAGATCGGTGTCGTTAATGATCAGATACCCAATAGCATCTTCAATATCTTTATATACTTGCTGACGATATGTGAAAACATCTTCCTCTACTTTTCCGCGTATATGTATACGGGCTATCGTTTTCGAAGGTTCGCCTTTAAGAAGGTCAGTACGAATTGCATCCAGATCATCCCTTTGACGGACCGAGTAATTCCGATCAACAAATTGGAAATTGCCAATAGTAACCGTCTCGCCACTAATTTCTCTATTATCATCAATTGAGATAATCCATGCGCTTCCACAATGCCTGCAGTCAATTCCGTCTGGTTCCGGAGTCCCGGGATTATAGATCTTCCACTGCGTAACAGATGCTTTGGGTGGGTATGTGATATGCGTATGCCCCATAAGCCACACATCCATTGGAATATCATTCAATTCATCCAGTGTCATGTTGAAATAATTCGAATCCATATCCGGCGAAATACCAACAATGGCACCATGAGCAATTCCAATATTCATCAGTGACTTATTAATATTCTGATCCCGGATCCATCCCAAATTATTGGTATTCGAATGCTTGGAGTGGCAAGGGGCCGGATACACGACAGCATTGATATCATAATCAGCCAGAGAATACAGCTGCTCATGGTTGACGAAGAGAATTTTATCAGAGGCTTTACTTTTAAAACTATTCCACAAGTCAACCATGTCATTGTCATAGTCATGATTGCCGGGCATTACCAGAACACATTGGCCTTGAAAAGACTCAAGTGTCGTAACCACACTAAGAATCGTCTTCTTATCAATTCCGCTGATACCATTAAACAGATCACCAGAAATGACAAATAGATTACAGCCATGCTGGTCTGCCAACTTCACCATATATTTCAAGCTGTCGAGCCGGGCCTGCTGCAATGCGCTTTTGATCGGCTCGGGATAGTTGTTGAATTTCATACCTATATGCAGGTCACCTGTGTGGAAAATCTTGAGCGGCATGTGCGTTCTCCTCTCGGGAAAAATGATATTGGTTATTTGCTTTGAACAAAGTGCCACAATTATTAAAGATCTGGTTCAACAAAAATCTAAAGCTACAATCCTTCTTTATGAATTTATTATAATTCATAATTGATTTCGTCGCTTCAAATATAGGGATTCCTGACAACATATTCTGACACTGCATTTACAAAATCATCTTTTTTTCTTTCCGGGTGGCCTGTTCTCAGACATCGAACAGGGTAGATCTCATGATGGTTCTGTATGAGAGTTAATATTGCTGAGTAAGTGTTAAATGTAAGAAGGGGGCTGGCCTGCCCCCTTCTTATATCGCGTAATTCTATTTTTGAATTATACTTTGCTAATTTGCATTACACATTTCCGCGATATATCAT
>DIEQ01000119.1 GCA_002418705.1 Mageeibacillus sp. UBA5770
ATTCAGAGTTTACATGGTAAAGTGCACATAACTACTTTAGCACATTCTCTGACCTGAGGTGAATATGAAAATCAATTTTCGAAAAACAAATTTTTGGGGCGTTGCGGCTGATATGAGTTCCTGTCCTCCGACTGACCGTCCTGAGCTTGTATTGTCCGGTAAATCCAATGTCGGCAAATCATCCCTTCTTAACGCACTCGTCGACAACAAAAAAATGGCGCGTGTCAGCCAGGCACCGGGAAAGACCCGCCTGGTTGTATATTTTGATGTAGACCAGAAGCTGTATATAGCGGATCTTCCGGGATATGGATTCTCAAAGGCTCCCAAGGATGTTCGTGAAAAGTTCTCAAAACTGGCCGACCAGTATTTTACAAGCGGCCGTCCGATTGCTCTTACACTTCATTTGATTGACATACGCCACGAGCCGTCGAAAGAAGACATGCAGATGCTCTCTTATATGAATATGCAGAACATACCGTATTTTGTTGTGTTCACAAAATGCGACAAGTTCTCCAAGGTACAGCTTGCCAAGCGCCTTTCCGAGCAGCTGGCTGCATTTGATATCCATGACAAGGCTCATTGTTTTGCCATTTCCTCTGAAAAGAAGGAAGGGCTCGAAGACTTGCAGAATGCAATCTCCGAATTTATCTTTCCTGACATGGATTGACAGTTTTTAACACTGATTGTCGAAAAGAAGCTGAAATACCAGTCACATAACTTGATATACTCTGCCGTACGTGCAAAAGACCCGTACTTGAAGCAGGCAGGTGTGTCATGTGGAAGAAAATCATAAACAAAGGACTCGTATATCGGGCTATCCTTTTTTCACAGAGGAGCAAAAACCTCATCACAGACAGCTGCACACATGCATTGGATGTATTTTTTGCGCGTCCTGCCGTTGTCGTCTCCATGTTCGGATTTACCGGCGGCACGATGGGTTTTCTATTTACATATTCTGAAGCCTTTTTGGTTTTTGTTCTTCTTCTTGCCTTTGTTTTTTTGTGGCAGCTGGTATTTCTGCCGGATGCAGGCGCGTGGAGAATCCGCGTTATCCTTTTCATACTGGCTTTTATTTTCGGGCTGTACTGCATGACCCTGATCAGTCTCCAGCGCCAAAGATCCGTCGACGAATTGGCATCGGCTGTGAATATGGCGCAGAATGATGAGAATTATGTATATGAAGGATATATTATTTCTGTTTCTCTTCCGGATGATAATTACAAGACATACACGCTTCTGTGGCAGAATGGGGTGAAGGTCCGGTTTGGAAGCAGCCGGGCAGATTTGCATTATGGACAGCATGTGCGGATATCCGGAAGCCTTTCGTGGGTTCCCCCGGCAAGGAATCCGGGAGGATTTGACCAGCGTGACTATTATGCCCGTCAGGGAATCTTCCTTTCACTCGATACGTATGACAATTGTATTTATATTCAGGATGACAGTTCTGTCATACCCGGGATTTTTGTCCGGCTTGAGATGGCGGGTCTTGAACTTCGAAGAAACATATCCTCCATGTGGGGTAAAGTCCTAAACGCCGAGGCTGCGGCTCTTTTGAGCGGTATGATTCTCGGTGATACATCGGATATGTCACCTGAACTCAAGACAGCTTTCCGGATGTGCAGCCTTTCACATCTCACTGCAGTATCCGGCGCTAATGTAGCATATTTTCTGGTACCGCTGACTGCACTTTTTCAAAAACTGAGCGGGAAACGAAGTGTGAGGCATTTCCTTGTATTCGTCTTCCTGATTTTTTTCGGATTCCTGACAGGTTGGACGTCATCGGTAACACGTGCGCTCTTCATGTCTGCCGGGACTGTTTTTTCGTCCATGCTTATGAAAAGGCATGATCCGATATCGGCTATATTCCTAACATCCGGGATCCTGATGTTCAATAATCCATTCACAGCTGTTGACCTGGGGTTTTTACTGTCTTTTAGCGCAACACTGTCGCTGATCCTGTTTTCCGAAAAGATGGCTTCATTCCTGCGGTTTTTCCCGGGGAATGAGACCCTGACACAAAGCGCTGCCTGTCTGATCTGTACGCAGCTAGGCATGCTGCCGTGGCTCGTTGTGCTTTCCGGCAAAGAGTCAGTGCTTCTTTTCATGACCAACCTTGCCGGTACATTTCTTTCTGAGGCTATATCCATGCTGTGCCTGCCGCTTTCGGGCTGCCTTTTTGCAGCAGGTGTATTTCCGTTTATTTTACCTGCCGTCCGAGTACTGTTTCTTCCGCTGGCCGGATTATTGTATTTGCTTATGAAGCTGGCATACCTTAGTTCGGACCAGGCGATTTTTGCACTTCGCTTATGTACTGTACAGCCCCTTCTGCTATTTTCCATAAGTGTCTTATCGGTATCGTTACTGCTTCCGAAAGGCTTTGTATCACGAAATCTACGAAGAATAATGTGCTTTTTCCTGATCATCGGCACAGGTCTTCAAATATATACATATATAAACAGACCCATAGGCACGGTGATTTTTGCCGATGTAGGTCAGGGGGACGGGGCTCTTGTTCTGCTGGATAACGGCAAAAGCATTCTGATTGACGGCGGAGACAAGGGGATCGCTGAGAATGTTCTTATTCCGCTGCTCAACTACTATGGGATAAGAGAACCTGATATAACAATTCTAACGCATCTGCACCGGGATCATGGAACCGGAATTCTTGATCTGGTTAAGGCAGGGCGGATCTCTTCGATATATACACCTTGTATAACTCCGAATAAAGAATTGGCCGAGCTGTTTTTGCTTCAAGAAGATAATCGTGTTGACCTGCATTCAATAGGAAAAGATGATAAAATAGTTCTGTCTGATTCCGCAGTGATGTATATTCTTTCTCCGGAATCTATTAATGATAACGGAGGCAATGAAGATTCCGCAGTCGTTTTACTTAGCATCGGAGACGCAGGGATCCTGTTTATGGGTGATGCAGGAGCGGCGACTGAACACGAGCTTCTTTTGCAGCAACAGTCGATGAGTATCCTGAACAGCACGGCTGATTTCCTGAAAGCAGGTCATCACGGGAGTAAATTTTCGACAACGCAGGACTTCCTTGATGCACTCAGCCTTGATGCCGCTGTTATCAGTGTCGGAGAAAATACATATGGGCATCCGACTGCTGCGGCACTCGACCGGCTCATTGCCGGCAGCATCGACATTTTCAGAACGGATCAATCAGGCGCGATCATACTTCAAATACTTGAAAATTCGTACAGAATCTATGAATATTGTGGATAGAAACGGGAAACGAGGAAAATATGGCTAAAGAAAAGACACCGCCCGCCGGGAAAGCGCCGACAATCAGTACTTATTCGGAACTGGCGGCGGATCTCAAGAATAATAAGACTGCGTCCCTGTATGTCTTTTTCGGAGAGGAAGAATACCTTATTGACAGGGCGGTCCGGGCACTGTCCCGTATTTTTATCGCACCCGGATGTCAGGATGCCGATTCATACACCGCAGACTGGTCTTCGGCTGCAGGTGATCCTGAAGCCCTGCTTGAGATGGTTCGAACCCCTCCGTTTTTATCTGCAAAAAGAATGATCATGATTAAAAATTCGGGTCTTTTTGCTGCCCGATCTCCGGACAGCCCTGAATTGAGCCAGAAATATATTTCCATTTTTTCTGATATTCCTGATTTCTGCTGCCTTATTTTTATCGAGGAGAAGATAGACAAGCGAAAGAAGGTGCTTCTCGAAGCTGCCTCAAGGAACGGTTTTGTCGTCCAGGTTGACAGGCAGGGGACTGATGCCCTGTGCAGGTGGGTCGGATCCGCGCTTCGCAAAGAGAATATCCGGATTACACTTGATGCCATTAACAGCCTTGTTGACCGGACCGAGGGCAGTATGCGGGTCCTGGGTACGGAAATTCAAAAGATCATCCTTTACAGCAAGAATTCCGGATTGTCCGAAATCACGATCAACGAAGTTGAACTGATCTGTATTCCTGACATCAGGGGGTCGATTTTCCAGATGACCGATGCTATCGGTGCAAGAAATATCGGAAGGGCTTTGACTGTACTCGATACGCTTATTTCTATGAAAGAACCGGTGCCTAAAATTCGATTTATGCTGTCGAGGCATTTGCGTCAGTTAATATGCGCGAAGGAGCTGGGGCAGTCGGACCGGGTTATGTCAACTTTGAAGGTAGTGCCTTTTGTAGCGAGAAATCTCTTGTCTCAGGCTAAATATTTTCAGATGGAAGAGCTTACAGCCCTTTATGAAGCTTGCGCAGCATCGGATTTCTCCGTAAAAACAGGAAAAATTGATGATCGGCTGTCGATGGAGATACTTCTTGTCAGTGCAGGACGGATGAATGCACAGCAGGCGCATTAAGACTGTTGATATTTGACTGCATGATGTTATTAGTATAAAATCAGTTGGATTTCCACAAAGCAACGGGAGGAATATATATGGGCAAAATTCAGATGAAGACACCTTTGGTAGAGATGGACGGAGACGAGATGACCCGCGTTATCTGGCAGCAGATTAAAGATATTCTGCTTACTCCATATATCGACCTTAAGACCGAATATTATGACCTTTCTCTCGTGAACAGAGATGCTACAGATGATCAGGTTACAGTTGACTCAGCTAACCGCACGCGTGAGCTGGGCGTTGCTGTTAAATGTGCAACGATTACACCGAATGCACAGAGAATGGAAGAATATACACTTAAGAAAATGTGGAAGAGTCCTAACGGGACTATCCGTGCTATCCTTGACGGAACTGTATTCAGAGCTCCAATCCTGGTCAATGATATTACACCGTTTGTTTCATGCTGGAAGAAGCCGATCACGCTTGCACGTCATGCCTACGGCGATGTCTACAGGGATTCCGAAATGCTCATATCCGGTCCTGCAAAGGTCGAATTGCTCGTTACATATCCGGACGGTACGACAAAGAAGCAAAAAGTGCACGAATTTGACGGGCCCGGCGTTGTGCTTGGCATGCATAACACAGACAAATCAATTACCGCTTTTGCCCGTTCCTGCTTTACATATGCACTCGATATTCATCAGGATCTCTGGTTCTCAACAAAGGACACGATTTCCAAGACATATGATCACAGGTTTAAGGATATCTTCCAGGAGATTTTTGACGCTGAATTCAAGGATGCTTTCGAGCAGGCCGGAATTACATATTTCTATACTCTGATTGATGATCTTGTAGCACGTATCATGCGGTCGGAAGGCGGAATTCTATGGGCCTGTAAGAACTATGACGGAGACGTCATGTCTGACATGGTTGCGTCTGCATGCGGCAGCCTTGCCATGATGACTTCCGTACTTGTTTCACCGGACGGAAAGTATGAGTATGAGGCAGCACACGGTACGGTTACCCGCCATTATTATAAGTATCTTAAGGGCGAGACAACTTCGACCAACCCGATGGCGACGATATACGCCTGGTCCGGTGCCCTGATAAAAAGAGGCCAGCTTGATGAGCTGCCTGATCTGGTTGATTTTGGAGAACGTCTTGAAGCGGCTTCCATTGCGACAATTGAATCCGGAATTATAACCGGAGACCTTGCTCCCCTCATGCCCAGGGATAAGACAAAGGTTGTCAGTACCGAAGGTTTCCTCAAAGCGATAGCTTCCAGGCTTTAATACCGGAACACGTAATTAAATTTGAGTAACTGTGAGAATACCACTCTGAAAGGAATACATATGAGCTATTTTGAACAATGGAATTCGAAGATCGAGGATTCATCAGACCAGGAAAAGTACACAGCATATGTGCAGCATTATTATGAACTTGAGCAGGAAGCCTATAACCGCATCTTTAACGCTTATCCCGAAAATCTTGCGCTTACAGAGGGTACAGCCCTTGAGATGGCTGCAGCCCTTGGTTTCCGTGCTGATGAAATGGATATTTTCTCAGGATTCATAGACGGAATCAATCCGAGTCTTCTCGAAGAGATGAAGCCCGAGATTATCGTAGATGATACACCTCTCTCTCTGAAGATCGATTATGAGAAACTTTACTGGAACATGCGTGATGCCAAGGCCGAATGGCTTTTCAATCTTACAAGCTGGGACAATGTACTCCCCAAAGAGAAACGTGAAGAGATTACAAAGTCCTTCCGCAAATCCAAGATTGTCCACATTGAGAAGATCGGCCGCAATGATCCGTGCCCCTGCGGGAGCGGGAAGAAATACAAGCAGTGCTGTATGGATAAGTCCTGAATAATTTGAAAAGCCGGATATTTTAAATTTGAGTCGATTGTTGTTATGTGATTTCGTATTTCGGCAGAAAGCGGAGGAACAGACATGACACAGTCAATGCACGAATTACCCGTCTCCAGCCGACCCTATGAACGCCTGGAGGAATGCGGGGAGAAGTCTCTGTCGGACGCCGAACTTCTGGCTATAATTTTTCGCAGCGGATCATCAGGGTGTTCTTCGCTGTCACTTGCACAACAAGTACTCATGATGGATTCGCGCGGGGAGGGGCTCTCTTTCCTGCGCGATTTGTCTATTGAGGAGCTGTGCAAATGCCGCGGACTCGGCCGTGTTAAGGCTATTTCCATCAAGGCGGCGATGGAAGTCGGACGGCGTTCAATGAGGACGGATCCTTTCTGGAAGAATAAGCAGATCAGCGGCCCGAAGGATGCCATCGACATTTTTGAAAATGAGATGACGCATCTCAAAAAAGAAGAAGTCCACACACTTCTTTTGGATACAAGGCACCGCGTTATCCGTCATGTGACGATTTCATCCGGCGGACTTGCTTCGGCCGGTATTTATCCGAGGGAGCTTCTTCGCGAGGCGATAAAGGCTAATGCTGCGGCATTTGTTTTGGCCCATAACCACCCAAGCGGTGACCCGAAACCAAGCCCTGACGATATATCGACGACAAAATCCCTCCAGAAAGCTGCTGATCTTATCGGAATTGAGTTGGTCGATCACATAGTAGTCGGACATGGCTCGTGTGCCAGCCTCAAAGAACTTGGCTGTCTTTAAGGGAGAACTCGAATAAATAATATGGTATACTTTAATTTAATCGGCTTTTCACTGGTATTTAAAATGCCGGAACGGACCGGTAATTGAACGAAAAATGCATGATGATTTTGATTTTACGATCTGATAGAGGTGTGTGTGTTGCGCAAACTTTTGGCAAATAAAGTATTCATTTTAATTCTGGCAACATTGCTGCTCGTAGCAGTGATCATTTTCAGCAATATTCCGGATAACCCGGTGAACAAGATAACGACACCTGTATCTGTCGTAATTGATCCCGCCCAGAAGCTTGTTCAGGGATCGGGTAACAGGTTCACGGATTTTATCGCAGCCGTTTCGGAAGGTATTGCAATCCGGCAGGAAAATGCTGATCTGAAGAAGCAGGTCGCCGAGCTGCAGTATCAGGTACAGCAGGGAGAAGAGGCAACCCTCCGCTGGCAGGAACTCAAAGATGCTTTTCATATTAAGGATTCTTTCGAGAATTATGACATATACGGGTCTTCAATCCTCACACGTGAGGCCGACGAGTGGTTCAGTGTTATCCGGATAGATGTCGGCAGCAATAACGGGATCAGTATTTCAGCTGCCAATTCTTCCTATGCAGTCGTTGATACGCAGATGAATCTGGTCGGCCGTATCCAGACAACGGATGTTACCTCTTCCAAGGTTTTGCCGGTACTTCATGAAGGATTTACGGTAAGTGCTAAAGTAAATACGGTCAACGGTGCGATTGTTACTGTTCACGGCGAAGTTGAGCTTAAGGAACAGGGATTATGCAAAGTTGACCAGATTTCTGACAAAGCAATCCTGCAGGTTGGTGATGAACTTGTAACAAGCGGCGCAGGCGGGCTTTTTCCGGCAGGAATACCGATAGGCATCATTGTATCCGTCGACGATAGCTCAAAACTCAGCCGTTATGCCACACTTAAACCCTATGTAGATATTTTGAGCCTCAAAGATGTCTTTGTTATGGTTCCGAAGGTGTCTGCTGAAGTACCGGCAACACCGGTTCCGACAACCGCGCCATGATCATACACGTGCCGGAAAGGAGGGAATCGAACTGAACAGAAATGACAGAATCAGACAAATCGCCGTATATACCATATATGTGTTGTTTTTTTCGACACTTCAGGTGACATTCCCGCATGCGCTGTCTTTCCGTGGTCAGATAGCAGATTTTATGATGGTTTTTGTTATTCTGGCCGGATATCTTTTTGGTACTCTCGATGGTGCAATTGTTGGTTTTTGCATGGGTTTCCTTCGCGATATGCTTGCAAGTACGACGCTCGGTGTAGGCATGCTGATTTTACTCTATGTCGGTATTTTTTCCTCGCTGCTTTTTTCGCGGCAGTTTCACAGCCGTACTACACTGGGATTTATCCAGGTGATTCTTATCACTGTTATTTATAAAGTTATGGGACACGGCATTAACTATTTCATTCCGCTTCTGACGGCAAACGACCGTGATTATTTTTCGTTCGGCGAAATTGTGCTGAACAGTATTCTGCCGCAGATTGCTATTAACCTGGCTATATCTTTTCCGATGATTATTCTGCTGCGCTATCTCGGTCCGTATCGTGTCGGAGCAAAAAGATCATCCGGTGAGGACAGGGCAAATTCGGAGGAAGTATGGCGAATCAGATAAAAGACGACGGAATATATGTATTTGATCAGGATCATATCGATACGGGAACCGTCGAAAAGCACAGCACGGCCAATGCGATCCAGTCATTTATTACCAGCCGCTATTCCGTATTCGGAATGGTTTTGTGTACCATGGGTATCATTATCCTGGTCATGACTGCATCCCTGCAGTTTTCCAATATTTCCGATAACGTGCTGACGGCTTCGACCGGTGTCTCGAGGCAATATACGGTTGCGGCTCCCCGCGGCGATATTTCCGACTGCAATGGCGTAATGCTTGCTTCGACCGAAGAGGTAAATACACTGATGATTGCCAGTGCAGGTATGGAGGATGCCGACCTGAATGCCATGCTTTTGGACCTGTCGTATCTTTTTGATGCATATAATGTCGCGCCGGTTGCAGACCTTTCGAATTACCTGTCCATTGATCCATATGAATTTAAAAAGGACCCTGATAATATCACATCCTGGCAGGTCAATAAGAATCTCTTCAATCTGAAAGAATCTACGTCTGACTCAGTTGTCACTTTTTCAGATACGAATGTAAAAAGCGACCCCCAGATCTTTTTCCTGTACCTGCGCGAAAAGTTCAAGATCGACAAAAAATACACGGCAGAAGAAGCTTACAGGATCGCTCTTATCAGATATCAGATTTTTGCGGAGTACTGGGCATTTTCTACCGGCACCCCCGTAAAGATTGCTTCGGATGTCCCGCAGGAATTAATTAACATTCTTCTGGAACAGAATTACAAATATATGGGTATAATCTCAGGAAAAGAATACCGGAGAACGTATTCCCCGCTTGCAGAGCTAACCGCTCATGTTGTCGGTTATGTCGGTAAAATTTCACAGGAACGACTTGCAATTTTGAAGGATCTTGGATATTCGTCGGATGACGTTGTCGGTCAGGCCGGAATTGAATCGCAGATGGAGAGATACCTGCATGGGCAGACCGGTAAAAAGGCATATAATATCTGGACTCAAAAAGAGGACGCCGGTGCATTTTTCTCTGAAACGATAGGGACTGACCCGGTGCCGGGTGCCAATGTAACCCTTACCATCGATTCAAGACTCCAGACAGTCACCATGGATGCCTTGAAAGACTATATAGCAGAAGCTGCTGAGAGTGAGAAGCTAAAGCCGGCTGACGAACAATATGCCACGGCCTCAGCAGGAGCTGTGGTTGCACTTGATGTCAAAACGGGCGGAATTCTAGCAATGGTTTCCTACCCGAATTTTGATCCGAGTGATTTTGTCCTTGCCATGGAAGATGACGCGCAGGCAGCCGAACAGGTGAAATACTACCTGGGACTTGGGGATTATAAGACTCTTACGGACGCGGACAAGCCCCTTTGGAACCGTGCCATACAGGCTCAATATGCTCCCGGATCAACATTTAAGATGGTTACTGCCCTTGCGGCCCTCGAGACCGGCAAAATTACACCGGGTTACAGCGAGAGAACCTGTGTAAGCCCGATTGTTATCGGCGGATGGAAATTCAAGTGCCACGAATATCCTGAGACGGGACATGGTCCGCTTGACCTCCAGAGGGCGCTGGCAACTTCATGCAACATATACTTTCAGCTCCTTGGTGTTGAAACAGGCATAGATGCAATTGACAAATGGGGTCAGACCTTAGGCCTCGGAGAATTATCCGGTGTTGATCTTCCCGGTGAGATAACCGGAATCCGGGCCAGCCGTGATTCCAAACGCCTTCTTCGCGAAAAAATTGAGGATAAGGCATGGTTTCATGCTGACACGGCCCAGAGCTCAATCGGCCAGTTTGACAACTGCTTTACAATTCTTCAGCTTGCCCGCTATACAGCAGCTCTTGCAACAAATACGCTCGTTACCCCTCATGTCATTAAGGAAGTAACAGCAGAAGACGGAACGATCCTGTATTCCGGTTCAACAGAAGTCACCCCGCTGAATATTTCACAGGATAACCTTGATATTATCAAGCTGGGGATGAAAGCTGTTATCACTGATAAAGAGGGCACGGCAAAAGATTTGCGTGAATTCCCGATCACTCTTGCCTGTAAAACGGGTACGGCTGAAACCGGATTTGAATATATCAGAAAAGAGTATTCCAACGGACTATTTGTCTGTTATGCTCCGGCGGATGATCCTCAGATTGCTGTTGCCGTCGTCGTTGAAAAAGGTGAGTGGGGCTCCTCAACAACCGTAATTGCGGAGAAATTATTGCTTGCTTATTTCGGTTTGCCGGATCCCAACATAACAGATACGGTTATTTCCGATGCAGTTATCGGAGATGTTCTTCCGGTAACGGCAACACCTGCCCCGCCTTCTGTTACAGGTACAGAAACATCTGATATAGGTTGATAAGCCATTTTGAACGCTCCGGTATCTCTAAATACTGCGCAGATCATAAGAAAACGCATTGTTTTGAGTTTCTTTAGCCGGATTCGCTTGCGGATTCGCTTAAGTATTTGTACAATAACAAGAGATAAATTGGTTTTTGCAGGAGGTTATATTTATGAAGATAGTCCTATTGGCGGATAACCGTAAAAATGAGCTCCTTGTTAACTTCTGCATTGCCTATCGCCAGCTTTTGGCGAAACACGATCTGTACTCGATGCATAATACAGCTACACTTCTGGAATCAGCAGCAGAACTTGATGTTTTCGGATTATCCATGGACTATGCAGGCGGCTTTGATCAGCTGGCATCAAGAGCCATGTTCAATGAGATTGACTCGGTTGTGTATCTGCGCGATACTCAGATTTCTTTTTATGACGAACCCAATGCTTTGCTAAAAGCATGTGATTATAACAGCATTCCATATGCGACCAACCTGGCATCAGCCGAGATTCTGATCCTTGCCATTGACAGAGGCGACCTTGACTGGAGAGAACTGATCCGTACTTAATTTGTGTCTTCAATTTGACAAAATTAGGATAATGGTGTTTTTTTCGTAAGTTGTTGTCATTTGTAATTGTTCTTTTTATGTGAATTTTCACTATTTCTCATAATTATGACGCATCATCGCCCATGTGCAATGTCATAATCATATTGTAAATTAATTAGAAATAAGGAGGCGTGGATTATGGAGATACGAACGTATCCGTTTGGTCCTCTGCAAGCCAATCTATATGTCGTCATTTTCGGAAAAGACGCACTTATCATTGATCCGTGTGTGCCGTATGATTCACTTGATCTTGAGGACATTACAGTGCGCGGAATAATTTGTACGCATGCACACTATGATCATATTCTCGAAGCCGAGAATATGCGCAGCCAGACAGGAAGTGTTCTGCTTGCTTATGAAGACGAACGTGCTTCACTAATGGATGCAAGCATGAATGGAACGGCATCGTTCTTTTCTGCACTGACAATATCACCGCCAATTTACGGACTCAGGGATAAGGATGTCTTATCGGCAGAAGATTTTGAATTTGATTCGGCTGCAGACTTCACCATTACCGTTATTCATACACCAGGTCACACTTCCGGTTCCATGTGTCTTCTGCTTGATGACAAGACCTCGGCCTGCAGCAAGTCTTACCTCTTTTCTGGGGATACAATATTTGCCGGTGCCATCGGCAGGACAGATCTTGGCGGAAGTATGACGGATATGATGCAGTCCATCCGCAGGCTTGCGAGCCTTCCTGAAGACGTCATCGTTCTTCCGGGCCATGGCCAAAGCACGACAATCGGTAATGAGAAGAGGAATAGCCCCTACTTTACAGCTATAAACTACAATGATATTATTTGAAACTGCATTGGATGAGAACGGGGAAAGAGCCTGCCAGATCATATTTCCGTAGAATTCGGATAATCCGGTTGGATTATGTCCTTCCGTCCAAACAATTGGACGGAAGGATTTTTTATCAACTTCTTGTCCTGCTAATCTATGCATTCAGTTCGACATCATGTAAGATTGTAGGGTTAGTATTATAGGCTTTCCGGGAGGGTTTCTGATGAGTGATTTGAAAACATCATTATTATCTATACAGAAGGACTTTAGCGATAAGGTATTATCCGTAAAAACATCCGCTGAAGCAGATTCGCTGCGGGTCCATTTTCTTGGCAAGAAAGGCGAACTGACAGCTGTCCTTCGCGGGATGGGTTCCCTGTCTGCTGAAGAGCGTCCGGTTATCGGGCAGCTGGCGAATGATATTCGTGCAAAAATGGAAGAAACTCTTGAAAAACATCTGACTGAGATCCGTACCCTTGAAAAGGCGGCACAGCTTGAAAAAGAGACGATCGACGTTACCATGCCTGCCGTCCCTGTGGTTATGGGTGCCAGGCATCCTTTGTATAAGGCCATCGATGAAATATGCGAGGTGTTTTTGGGACTCGGTTATGTAATAGCTGAGGGACCTGAAGTTGAATACGATTATTATAATTTTGAGAAGCTTCGCCTGCCGCAGGGTCATCCTGCGCGCGATACACAGGACACTTTCTATATAACCGACAACATTCTTCTTCGTACGCAGACATCACCTGTTCAGGTTCGCGTCATGGAGAATGCAAAACCGCCGATTAAGGTTGTCTGTCCCGGAAAAGTATACCGTTCAGACGCACTTGACAGCACGCATTCCCCGATTTTCCATCAGATCGAAGGCCTTGTTGTTGATAAAGGTGTCACGATGGGGGACCTGGTTGGATCCCTTCAGCTGTTTGCCAGGAAGCTTTTTGGTGAGAACACCAAGATTCGTCTTCGCCCGCATCACTTTCCTTTTACCGAGCCTTCGTGTGAAGTTGATCTGACCTGCTGGTCCTGCGGCGGCAAAGGCTGCCGTGTATGCAAGAATGAAGGATGGATTGAGGTGCTTGGTGCCGGTATGGTCCATCCGGAAGTTTTGTCAGGATGCGGAATTGATCCGGAAATCTACAGCGGTTTCGCTTTTGGCATCGGTGTTGAAAGAACGGCTATGGGCCGTTTCGGAATCGATGATATTCGAAATCTGTATGAGAACGATATCCGCTTTTTACGTCAGTTCAAGTAAGCATGTCCGTCAGGTTTAACATCGGCATATTTTGTCTGCCGAAATGAAATGAAACGGGCATGTGCCCACAGGAGGTTTTTTTCATGAAAGCACCATTAGAGTGGCTTAAGGATTTTACTGATATTAATGTTCCGACACATGACTTCTGCGAAATGATGACTCTTTCCGGTTCCAAAGTGGAAGGCGTCATTACCAGCGGTGAAGATATTCAAAGCGTATATACCGGAAGGATCGTATCTTTTGTCCCCCATCAGGACTCTGATCACCTTGTTGTCTGCCAGGTAGATATGGGCAGCGGGGACCTCGGCGGTGTATTGCAGATTGTCTGCGGTGCTCCCAATGTAGCTGAGGGTATGGTTTGTCCGGTGGCAATTGCAGGGGCTAAGCTCCCCGGCGGACTTGCAATCAAAAAAGGCAAACTGCGCGGTATTGAAAGCAACGGTATGTGCTGTTCCATTCAGGAACTCGGATACACAGCTTCCGATTTCGAAGGAGCCGTTGAAAACGGGCTGTGGAGAATGCCCGACGATACTCCGTTAGGAATGGATATCAAAGAGTATCTTGGCCTGGGTTTCACAACAATTGATTTTGAAATCACATCCAACCGCCCGGACTGTTTCTCCATTGAGGGGCTCGGCCGCGAAGCAGCAATAACACTTGGCGGCACATTTACTCCTCTGGCACCGGCTGTAAAAGGAGAAAACCCGCATCTTAGTTCTGAACTCGCTAAAATTGAGATTCTTGCCCCCGAACTCTGCTATCGTTATTGCTCCCGAATCGTCGAGGATGTACAGGTAGGACCCTCGCCGGAATGGATGCAGAGAAGACTTCGCGATGCCGGCATGCGTCCGATTAACAACATTGTCGATATAACAAACTACGTCTGCCTTGAACTTGGCCAGCCGATGCATGCATTTGACCTGGAGTACCTTGCCGGCAGACATATCATCGTACGTACAGCAGGCGATCAGGAGAAGATTCGTACACTTGACGGTGTAGACCGTGTCCTGACAGATTCCATGCTGGTCATAGCCGACGAAGAGAAAATCTGCGCAATTGCAGGTGTCATGGGCGGTGAACACTCCGAAGTCAAGGCGGACACCAATGCCATTCTCTTTGAATCAGCAACCTTTGATGCCTACAGCGTCCGTCAGACAGCCGTTAAAAACGGACTAAGAACGGAAGCATCCTCACGCTATGAAAAAGGTCTTGACCCTGAAAATGCCCTGCGCGCATTGAACCGGGCATGCGAACTTGTAGAAGTATTAGGCTGCGGCAAAGTATGCCGGGACTATATCGATGTTTACCCGACTCCGAAAACGCCGGTTCACATTGTTTTTTCATCTGCCAAAATCAATGCCTTTCTCGGGACACAGATCGAAGAGTCATTCATGCTCGATGTCCTGGAAAAGCTTGGCTGTACTTTCAGTGAAGATGACGGCAATAAAATATGTACCTCTCCGAGCTACCGTCCCGATCTCGAATGCGATGCCGATATTGCCGAAGAAGTTGCAAGATTCTTTGGTTATAACCGCATTGAACCAACTTTGCTGTCGGGGAAAGAGACAACACTCGGCGGCCGGACTCCTGCACAGCTGACCGTTGAAGAAATAAAGGATGTGCTTGTGGCACAGGGTTTCTTTGAGGCTATTACCTATTCCTTTGAAAGCCCTAAGGAGATGGACAAGATTCTTATTTCCGCGGAAGACCCATCCCGTCGCCAGATGGTCATTTCAAATCCTCTCGGCGAAGATTTTTCTGTCATGCGTACTTCAATGGTACCCGCTATGCTCCGGATTGCCGCGACTAACAGCAGCCGATCCGTGAAGGCCGCATCTGTATTCGAAATTGCGTATGTTTATCTTCCGGATACCGACACCGCGAAGCTTCCGGAAGAAAGGCGAATGCTCGCTGCATTCTCATATAATCTTGAAGCAGCGCAGAACCAGGGCGAAGCCTTCTATAGGATGAAGGGTGCCGTTACCGAGCTGTGCGCGAACTTGGGGATCCGGAATGTATCATTCGAACCCGTATCAGATATCGCATATCTTCACCCCGGCCGTGCAGCTGCCGTCATAATCAACGGCAGAACGTGCGGGCATATCGGATATGTTCATCCACAGGCAGCTGAAAACTTTGAAGCGCCCGAGCCTACCGTTCTGCTGCTTATTGAAATGAATGCCCTGATCAATGCAGCTTCGACAAAACGCGCTTATACACCGCTGCCGAAGTTTCCTGGAATCTCGCGCGATATAGCAATTCTTATTGATGTCGCCACGCCTGTCGGGTCGATCGAAAAGATCATCCGCAAAAAGGGCGGCAAATTTCTTGAATCTTTTGCACTCTTTGATGTTTATACAGGTGCACAGATCGGCCCGCTTAAAAAGTCGGTCGCATACAGCCTTGTATTCCGTTCAGCTGAGCGTACACTTACCGATGCTGACATTCAGACCGCATATACGGACATACTCGCGGCCCTTACAAAAGAGCTCGGAGCCCAGCTTCGCTGATCAGCAGGCATCGTTGTGCCCTGATGCACCTGTGTCGTCTGCTATTGTCGAAAATTGAGTATTATTGTCGAAAAGTAAACGTATCCTTTGAATCACCTCTTGGTAGAATCTCTATCAGGAGGTGATTTCTATGCCCCATACCCTTGAAACAGCCATTACATTCCCGATTGTTCTGTCCGGTATCGTACTGCTTCTTTCAGCAGGTCCGTTTCTATATAAGGAGACGGCTGATGCGGCAGCATTCCAAGTGTCTGCCGTCCGTCAATCCAACGCAAATCACCGGATCTACGCCCTCGACACAATTCCCTGTCAGACGGATTCGATGGAGGTCGTATACACCTCCCCTGAACGTATGCACTTTTTTATAAGGGCAGTCGAGGATTCAGCGAAAATCATAATACAGGGGGTGACATCCCCGTGAAAAGAAGACATTTATCGGGAAGAAGCGGAGGCGTCAGCATTTTCTTGTGCATTCTTCTGTCTGCAGTCATTCTTATTCAGGGCACGCTCTACTATGCGGCCCGTATAAGAGCTTTTGAAGCCGAACTGAACAGATGTATGCGGCTGCAGATTTCTCAGATTCTTTCCCTCTACAACGATGATCTGCTTAGTAAGTACGGGCTATATGCACTGGATGCAGCCTCCGTGAATACGGAGGTTTTTGATACATGCTTCTCCGGCGGCTCAGATACTGTACTGGAAACGGAGCTTTTATCACCACTTTCAGCCGACAGCCTGAGGACAGGTATCTCCGATTATATGCAGATACGCATGCCGGCGGCTGTTTCCGGAGAAATACTTTCACGGTTTAAAGGCGTGTGCAGCGAGATTACAAGCTGCGGGTTATTTCAAAAGGCAAAAAATGCGAATTCATCTGCCTGGCTCGACTATGTCAGGGATTTTCTGTCGCAGAAAGACAAATGGAGCGATGTAATCAGCAAGGCGGTATCTGTTGCCGAAGCGGTTGATATTACTGGAAAACTCAGGGATCTTGAAAAATTCGCTTCATCTTTTCGAAGCACAATGGAGAGAAGTGCAACTCTGAACCTGCAGGGTCAATCGACAGGTGATCTTTCCAATCAGGTATTAAATCCAAAAGGACTGTCTCAAATAATGGGTTATGTGGACAGCTTCATGGACACAGATCTGCCCGAATTCACAGATACACTTATTATTAACCAGTATGCACAGTCATTTTTAGATTCCAAACTTGAATATATGTCGGACGGCGATGTCAGGATATCTGAGTGCAATATTCTCGGTGTGCCATTTTCGGAAATCCATGGCAGTAACCGTGCAGACCTCGAATATGTGCTGACGGGCCTTGATAATGAGTTTGTATCATTTAATGCTGCCAAGGCTATGATCGGGGATGTGCGGCTTATTATCAATTTCGGAACGTATCTTCTTGATCAGGAAAAAATGAATAAGGCCAAAGAAATTGCAGAAATCCTGAGTACGGCCGTGGCAGCCGCATCTTTAGGTACGGTTGTTGTTGACCCTGAGATCCTTCAGTTTGTGGTTGTATATGTGTGGGCGATGGGTCAGGCAATTACGGATGTTTTCTCCCTTATCGAAGGGGAGAGTGTTTTGCTGTTTGACCACAGTGCAGTAGCTGACGGAAGTATTTTTGAAGATGCGCTTATGACGAGTTACCGTGATTATCTGGGATTCTTTCTGCTTGCTGTTCCTGTGGAATGGAAACTTTCCCGCATTCTGACAATTTTGAAAAAAGACTGCGCCGGTGAATTGTATGAGGGCATCCGACTTTCGACCGGCTTCAGGGGTTATAAATTCTGTATGGAGGATACGTATGATGCATATTCATCAGAATAGTAAGGTGCGCGGACGAACAGGTTCGATTGTTCTTGAAATTGCCATTGTGACTCCGGTTTTTCTTCTTCTGGCTGCATTTATGCTCACGGCGATTTCCTGTGTCCGCGCCGATATTCTTTTCTCACAGGCGGTCGATCAGGTGACGCAGGAACTTGCGGTGGCAGTACCCGTTGCAGGAGCAGGGATTGACCTGGCAGGCGAGGTTCTTTCCATCATAAATGCTGAATCTGTGGAATCCGGCGGAGCGCCTCCTGTTAATCCTGCAGGCCTTGATACAGGCAAGATTGTTACCGGGATGATTGGCGGGGTCGGAGCAATTCTTGAGTCACTTGGCATTGAAGGTGAAGATATTTTTGGAACACTGCTTTTCGGTGAAGGAATTCGCAACAGGATTGTTGACACTTTTTACAGCTATTGTCCTTCAGATGTACTTCTTCGAAGCAGAATAGAGAATGTCAGCGTATATGTAAATTATGATGGGCTCAATAATGTATTATGGCTGAACGTATATTATCAGTGGAAAACTCTTTTTGGAATGGCTGACAGGACGATTGTGAGCGCTGTACCGGTTTTTGGCGATCTCGAATTAAAACTCCCTGATACGTCAGGTACATCTGCTGAAGATGAGGTCTGGCTTTTGAATAATTTTGAAAGAGGGTATTCGCTGCGGTCAACATTTAAGGGAAATCTCCCGTTAAGCTATCCGGTGATTGCCGGGTGGAATAACGGAACCGCCACCTCGATAAAAAGCGTGGATCTTACAGCCCCCGGATACCAGATGCCTGGAACATTAACCGAAAACGTCAGGGAACTAATTGATGACCTGTCCGCTTTTGAAGGGACTGATCAGCCGTGGGGCAAAGACAATATTCAGATAAACAGTGGAGAGATCACTTCGAAGGTGCTGCTCATCATTATCCCTTATAACTCACCTCAGGATGTATATGATGAACTTATTTCCTGTATTACTTATGCAGATGTTAATGGCGTACAGATAAGAATAGAGAAGTACGGGGATTCATATCGATATATCGAAAAGGATAACGCTGATGCAGCGGAATAGGTAAATACAAACAGTAATCCGGCATCTTGGAGGATTGTCACACTTGAAAGCATGCTGTATCATAGGAATGTTAACTTGAACGTTACAAAGTTCGGCTTAACAATAAGAGCAGGGGGGATATTCATTGAAAAGAGGAAGCGATCAGGTACGAAAACCTGCGCAAACGCGGGGATACCGCGTAGAATCTGGATCAAGAAAAAATATTTCTGTTGGTGCTGCCCTGCGAAAAGCCAAAAAAGACCTTTTCGTTCGCCGGTTCATTGGCTTTCTTTTGGTTGTTTTACTGATCGCAGCTATAATTGCTATTGCGTATGCCGGCTATTTTGGTAAACTGATTCAGTATTTAATGGATCGTATCTTATGATGCGGAGGTGGGCGATATGAATGACAAGCTGAAAGATCCGCTGACAGATGCTCTTTTTGATGCGATCCTGGCTCTGAAAACAAGAGAAGAGTGTTATTGTCTGTTTGAGGATCTGTGCACAATTTCCGAAATTAAGTCGCTTGCACAGCGTCTGCAGATTGCATCGCTGCTATATCAGGGACGTACTTACGTCGAGATTTTTGAAATAACAGGCGTAAGCACGGCTACAATCAGCCGGGTGAACCGCTCTCTCGAATATGGAGCGGACGGATATCGAACAGTTTTGCAGAGAATGGACCACTCCACTGCTTCAACCAATGAAAATGACAAAAATATTTAAGTTATACATTGAAAGGTAACGTTAAAAATGAATATCATTGAAAAAGTCTTTGGAACACATAGTGAGCATGAGATTAAAAGAATTATTCCTATTGTAGATCAGATTGAAGCCCTGTCAGATAAGTATGCAGCTATGTCTGAAAAAGAACTTCGAGGTATGACCGATATACTGAAAGGAAGACTTACTGCCGGTGAGTCTCTTGATGATATTCTTCCCGATGCCTTTGCAGCCATTCGCGAAGCTGCCTTCCGGGTTCTCGGCATGAAGCCATACCGGGTTCAGCTGATCGGCGGAATTATCCTCCATCAGGGCCGTATTTCGGAAATGAAGACAGGCGAAGGAAAAACGCTCGTCGCAACTCTTCCCGTATATTTGAACGCACTGACCGGTAACGGTGTTCATGTTGTTACCGTCAATGATTACCTCGCCAAGCGTGACAGCGAATGGATGGGTAAGATATATAAGTATCTCGGCCTTTCAGTCGGGCTGATTGTTCATGATCTTTCCAACGAACAGCGCAGAAAGTCATACAATTCTGACATCACATACGGAACCAACAATGAATACGGCTTCGATTATCTTCGTGATAACATGGTCGACAGAAAAGATAAGATGGTTCAGCGTGAGCTTAACTTTGCAATTGTCGATGAAGTTGACAGTATCCTTATCGATGAGGCAAGAACACCATTGATTATTTCCGGCATGGGCGGAGACTCTTCCGACATGTATATGCTGGCTGACAAATTTGTCAAAGGACTGAAGAAATATGTTGTTGTAGAGACTGATGACAAGGTCAACATGGACGATATTGTCGGCGATTGTGAATACGTTGTTGATGAAAAGGCTAAATCAGCTGTTTTAACAGCGAATGGTGTTAAGGCTGCCGAGCGTTTTTTCAATATTGAAAACTTGTCTGATTCTGAGAACTTTGATATCCATCACTATATTAACAACGCACTCAAAGCAAACGGAACCATGGAGCGCGATCAGAAATACGTTGTTACTGACGGCGAAGTACTTATAGTTGATGACTTCACCGGACGACTGATGTATGGACGTCGATTCAGTGACGGTCTTCACCAGGCTATTGAAGCAAAAGAAGGTGTCAAAGTTGAGAACGAGAGCAAGACTCTCGCTACAATAACTTTCCAGAATTTCTTCCGTATGTATAAGAAGCTTTCCGGTATGACGGGTACTGCATATACTGAAGAAGCAGAATTCCGTTCCATCTATAATCTCGATGTTATCACGATTCCTACAAATCGTCCGCTTGTCCGTAAAGATGAGAATGACGCGATTTACAAGAATCAGAGCGGCAAATTCACATCTGTCCTTAAAACAGTCCTTGAAGCGCACGCCAAGGGACAGCCTGTGTTGGTTGGTACTGTCAATGTAGACAGATCGGAATATCTTTCCAAGCTGTTTGGAAAGGCCGGCATTAAGCACAACGTCCTTAATGCTAAGAACCATATGCGTGAAGCAGAGATTGTCGCACAGGCAGGACGATACAGTGCCGTTACCATAGCCACCAACATGGCCGGCCGTGGTACGGATATTCTTCTTGGCGGTAATTCAGAGTTTATGGCTAAGCAGGAAATGAGAAAGCTTGGCTATTTAGAGGAACTGATTGACGCGGCAACAGCTCATAATGAGACTGATGACGAGGTCATCCTTGAATCCAGATCTAAATTCACTGAACTGGAAGCTTCAATCAAGCTTCAGACCAACCAGGAAAGAGAAAAGGTTGTTGCTGCAGGCGGTCTTTTCATTGTCGGTACAGAAAGGCATGAGTCCCGCCGTATTGATAATCAGCTGCGCGGACGTGCCGGACGTCAGGGCGATCCGGGACGTACGAAGTTTTTTCTGGCCCTCGATGATGACCTGATGCGTCTTTTCGGAGGTGAAAGAGCCAATAACGCCTTTACCCGCCTCGGTGTTGACGAGACGGTTGAGATTCAGGCAAGCTTTCTTTCCAAGACCATCGAGAATGCACAGAAGAAGATTGAAGGCGTTAACTTTAGTTCACGTAAGCACGTCCTCGAATATGATGACGTTATGAATATTCAGAGAAACCTTACCTATGCCCAGAGACGGCAGGTTCTTGACGGTGCCGACATCCATGAATCCTATATCAAGATGGTTAAGAATGTTGCCGAAAGAACCATTGCCAGCTTTGCACTCGATGATGTGATTTCTGCAGTTGATAAGATTTCCCTGACTCTTAAGATTCAGGACCTGTTCGGATCACTTCCTGCAATTGAAGCAATCAAGGCGACCGGTGATCATGCGATTTCTGAATCAGAATGGACTGAAATCATTACGGAGCAGGCACTCGCCCGCCTCGAAGCCCGCGACGTTGAAATCACCCCCGAAATATTCCGTGAAGCTGAGCGTCAGATACTTCTGTGGAATGTTGACCAGAAATGGATGGACCACATCGATCAGATGGATCAGATGCGTTACTCGATCGGTATGCGCAGCGTCGGTCAGAAGGATCCTGTGGTTGAATACCGCATGGAAGGTTCGGAGATGTTCGATGAGATGAACCTCGCTATCCAGAATGATACGGTTCGCCTGATTATGAAGGCCAATATCTCCACCGGTGAAAAGCTCGAAAGAAAGACCAAAGTGAATAATGTCCAGGAAGGTCACGGCGGTACAGGATTTACCGGACAGCCGGCTGCGCCTTCTGCCTCATCCGGTGTCGCCCATACAGCAAGTGCCGGCGGAGAAACAGCCGCTGCAGAGCCGGTTAAGAGAGACTCCGGAAAAGTCGGTAGAAATGACCCGTGCCCTTGCGGAAGCGGGAAAAAATTCAAGAACTGTCACGGGAAGGAGTAACTTCTATGTCAGAAGAATCTTTGTTTCAAGCTCGTGTTGAAGAAGCCGCGGAGGTAATTCGAAAGCTCCATGCCGAGAAGCCGGAGACATGTATTGTACTTGGATCAGGACTTGCACCGATGGCGGAGCGATGCAGTATTGAGGCACAGATCAGGTATTCTCAGATACCGTATTTCCCAACACCCACAACACCCGGGCACGAAGGCATCCTTCTGGTTGCAAGGGTTGGAAATACTCTGACATACATGATGAATGGGCGTTACCATTATTACGAGGGTTATTCGACTCAGGAAATCACTTTTCCTTTTCGTGTTTTGGCTTCGCTTGGGGTACGCAACCTGATTCTTACCAACGCCGCAGGAGGCATCAACCCGGGCATGAACCCCGGGGATCTTATGGTTATTCGAGATCACCTTTCCATGTTCTGCGATTCTCCCCTTCGCGGCCCGAATCTCCATGCTTTCGGTCCAAGATTCCCGGATCAGACACATGTTTACAATCCCGATTTTATCGAGACGATTATGAATATATCTAATAATAAGAATATACCACTGCATATCGGCGTATATGCTTATATGCGCGGACCGCAGTACGAAACACCTGCAGAAATCCGGGCTCTTCGGATCCTTGGGGCTGATGCGGTAGGCATGTCCACTGTTCCGGAAGCGATAATAGCATCACACAGCGGTATGCGTGTTCTTGCTCTTTCGTGCATTACGAATCTTGCAGCCGGTATTACCGATATGCCGCTCTCGCATACGGAAGTTATCGAAACCGGCGCTGCTGCGTCTGACCGCAGTATATCCCTGCTGGAAGAATTCCTGTCTGCAGCCGCTTTATAAGCCCATACAGGCAGATTTTCCAGACTTAGAAGAAATTTAGGAGATCTATTATGCCTTCAGCACCTCAATATTTTGTACGAGATATTAATCTTGCTCCTTCAGGTAAACGTAAAATTGAATGGGCTTATAAAAATATGCCTGTACTTCGCGCAATCGAAAAGGAACTTATAGCGGATAAGCCTTTTACCGGCCTGAAGATTGCTGTCAGTGTTCATGTTGAAGCTAAAACGGCGTGTCTGGCAAAAGTTCTTCAGTCAGGCGGGGCGGAGGTTTCGCTTACCGGCTGTAATCCTTTATCTACGCAGGATGATGTTGCTGCCGCCCTTGCAAGCGAAGGCATGCATGTCTATTGCGTACACGGGGCCAGTCCTTCGGAATATGAAGAGCATTTGTCCATGGCGCTTGCCATTAACCCCGACATCATCATAGATGACGGCGGTGATTTTGCCATGCTTCTCCATACGACACACAGACACCTGCTTAAGAACCTTATCGGCGGATGTGAAGAGACCACAACCGGTGTCCACCGCCTTCAGATCCTGGAAAAAGAGAATCGCCTGGCATACCCTGTCATAGCGGTTAATGATGCACGCTGCAAACATTTGTTTGATAACCGGTTCGGCACGGGTCAATCTGTGTGGACGGCCATAATGACTACAACCAACCTGCTCGTTTCAGGTAAAACAATCGTTATAGCCGGATTTGGCATGTGCGGAAAAGGTGTTGCTCTTCGTGCCAAAGGTTTGGGTGCCAGAGTTGTCATTACTGAAATCGACCCTGTAAAGGCCTGTGAAGCGCTTATGGAGGGCTATGAGGTCAGGACAATGGACGAAGCTGCTCCGCTCGGTGATGTTTTTATTACTGTTACAGGATGCAGGGACGTCATCAGGAAGAATCATTTTCTTGCGATGAAAGACGGAGCTATCTGCTGTAATGCAGGACATTTTGATGTTGAGATTAATATACCCGAACTTGAGTCTATAGCCCGGTTTCAGTCCGAGCTTCGCGACAATATTGACGGCTATGTCCTGGATGACGGACGTACAATTTGCATATTGGGCAAAGGCCGTCTGGTAAATCTGGCTTCCGGCGATGGACACCCTGTCGAGATCATGGATATGAGTTTTGCCCTTCAGGCCCAGAGCGCACGCTATATAGCCCTGCATGGGGCATCCCTTGAAAAAAAGGTGTATTCCACTCCGGTAGAGATAGATGACCGTGTAGCTGCTTTTCTTTTAAAGACCAAAGAACTGTCTATTGATACACTGACCCCGCAGCAGGAAAAATATGTAAACACCTGGGATATCTGATAAGGAGGCAATCATGGCAAGGACAGTTCTTTTTAAGAATTTTACCGTTGTGACGCCAACAGAAGACGGAACTATATCTGTCCTTACAGACGCCTTTGTGGCGGTCAAGGGCGACAGGATTATTTATGTGGGAGAAGACAGGTCTTTAGCCGTTCGTGCGCTTATGGAAGCCCAGAGAGAGTCAGGCGGCACACAGATCGGCTTTGACGAGTACAGCGGAAAGAATAAGATTCTTCTTCCGACCTTTGCCAATGCGCACACGCACATCCCTATGGTTCTCATGCGCAACTCCGCCGATGATATGTGTCTCGAAGACTGGCTGTTCAGGCGCATTTTACCCCGTGAGACACATCTAAGAAAAGAAGATGTGTATTATGCCAGCCTTATGGGCATGGCTGAAATGATTAACGGCGGAACAGGAGCTGCGGCCGACATGTATTTCATGTCCGACGAAACGGCATGCGCCGCTCTTCAGACAGGTTTCCGCATGAACCTGTGCCAGGACGGTAAAACCATGGACGATAAGGGCTGGTATCCGGACCGGGCATCATTACAGTCTTTCAAGAATGCCTTTCACGGCGCAGGCGGAGGTCTCATACGGACATCACTGATGATTCATTCTATATATTTGTACCCTCAGAGCCTCTATCCAGAGCTTGTCGCAGAAGCTGCCGACATTGACGTATCTGTCCAGGTTCATGTTGCGGAGACAGTTTCGGAAGTCGCCAACTGTATTGCAAAATATGGTGTCACCCCGGTTGCCGCACTTGCGAACTTCGGTGTCTTTGACCGCCCCTGCATTGCTGCACACGGCGTTCATCTGACTGATGAGGACAGGGATATCCTGGCGGCTGCCCAGGTAACCGTAACACACAATCCTTCGAGCAATATGAAGCTTGCCTCCGGGTTTGCCGATGTTGCCGCATTAAAACGCCAGGGGGTCCGGGTCGCCCTTGGTACAGACGGATGTGCCAGCAATAATAATACGGATATGTATATGGAGATGCGCCTTGCGTCTTTTATTGCAAAGGGGCATAGTCATAACCCGGAGAATCTGACTGCCGCAGAAGCCTTAGTAATGGCAACGCACAACGGATATGCCGGTATGGGATTTCAGGACTGCGGTATGATTGCGGAGGGGATGTCCGCCGATCTTCAGATCGTCAATTATGATAATCCATCTATGTGGCCTCTGGGCAATCCGGTGTCGGCTCTTGTTTACAGTGCGGGTGCACATGCCGTTGAGTCGGTTATGATTGCAGGTCATTTTGTAAAATATAAAGGGGACCTTACAACGATAGATATTGAAAAAGTTAAGGCGGAAACAGCAGTCAGAGCAGCTTACATTACACAATTTGCTTGACAGATCCCCCGTAAATTTGTATAGTTTTATTCGTGCCTTGATTGAACACATGATTCAGAAGCAAGGCAGCCTGCCGATGTGGCTCAGGGGTAGAGCAATTCACTCGTAATGAATAGGTCGTGAGTTCGATTCTCACCATCGGCTCCAGATTAACCTACAGTGCTGATGTACTGTAGGTTTTTTCTTGCCTGTATGCCTGAATCAGTAAGAAGACAGTCAGCTGCTGCAAAGAAAATTTGCATATTACTTTAGCAATGCAGTATAGTAGAGCAGTACTCAATAATTCCAACAGGATGGTTTCATATGGTATATGTAATTCGTGAAGCAGCAGAGAAGGATATTCACGATATCCTGTCGATCTATTCGGTGTATGTCCTGGAAACGACATACACGTTTGAATATGACGTTCCCTCCTTCGATAGTTTTCAGGAGCGTTTTCGTTCAGTTACAAAGCAGTTTCCCTGGATCGTATGTGAAGTGGACGGCGAAATTGCAGGATATGCGTATGCATCAACTGCATTTGAACGTATTGCCTATCAGTGGGATGCAGATGTTGCCATTTACCTGAGTGATAAGTTCCACAGAAAAGGGATTGCAACCGCCCTGTATTCATGTCTGATTGAGATCTTGAGACTTCAGGGTTACTATAACCTCTATGCACTTATTACGGAGCAAAATGAAGCCAGCATTCTTTTCCATAGGGTTTTTGGATTTTCCGATATTGGAATATTTCACAAGACAGGCTACAAAATGGGTGCCTGGCTCGATGTCCTGTGGATGGAAAAGAACATACATCCGTATGATGATGAGCCTGCAGCCCCGGTTTCTGTGCACGAACTTGGCGAAGGCATCCTGACGGCAATATGCAATTCCCATTGTTTCTCATAGCGGACTTGTTGGAAACAAAGTCTTTCTAGTGCATAATATAGATGTTGAAATGCGTTGGAGGGTAGGTGGACAAGATCAGAAATATTCATAATACTGAATCTAAATGGCACAAGCTTGACAATACAGCGAATATATTCCCTGTTATTTCCAATAAGAGTTTTAGCAGTGTTTACCGTGTATCTGTAAGGCTTAAGCAGGATATAATTCCGGAAGTACTCCAGCGGGCGCTGGATGTTACCCTGCCGTGGTTTGATAATTTTCAGGTAAGACTCAGGCACGGACTTTTCTGGTACTATTTCGAGACAAATAGAAAACAGTCGGTCATATGCATGGAGCAGCCCATTCCCTGTGCCTATATTGCCCCATCAAGCAATAATCACTTTCTATTTCGAGTCTATTATTTTGAAAAACGAATCAGCCTTGAGGTTTTTCATGCCATTACCGACGGAACCGGTGCCTTTAATTTTCTTAAGGAATTGACCTTTAATTACATCAGACTGGCCCATCAGCAGGATATGTCTGCGAAAATCGATATTTGCCCTTCCGTTGACATTACTTCAAACATTGAAGACAGCTATATCAAGAATTACAAAAAATTCAGAAAGGAAGGATATAGTACCGAGAAGGCTTATCAGATGAAAGGCGAGAAACTGCCTCTTTTTCTGATCGGCGTTATTCACGGGTATATCGATACAAAAAGTCTTCTGAATCTTTGTAAAGAAAAGCATGCCACTGTTACGCAGTATCTGGCCACCGTGATGGTTTGGTGTATTTACAAAGAATTCCTGAATGAGCAGCCGCACAAGCATCCTGTCAGGATCTCGGTACCTGTCAATTTGCGGCCCTTTTTTGATTCGACAACAACGATGAATTTTTTCTCCGTTATGGCTGTCGGATTCAAAATCGAGAGAGGTGACTATACCTTTGATGAAATGCTAGAAAGAATTAAAATTCAATTCAAGGAGCAACTGACAAAAGATAATTTTCTTAGGAAAATTGCATTTAATGTCGCAACCGGGAAAAATATCGTTGTCCGATTTGTGCCGCTTCCGCTGAAAAATTTGTTTGTAAAAATCGGATACCTCCGTTCAGCGAAGGCAAACTCGATTTCACTTTCAAATCTTGGACGAATCGACGTACCGGATATTTATAAACCTGAAATTGAGAATTTTGAAGTCCTTATGAGTGCAACCAACTCAGAGCCGACCAAATGCTCACTTTGTACCTATGAAGATAAATTTGTGGTCACTTTTACGTCACGCCTTTCTAATACCTATCTTCAGCGGTCGTTTTTTCGCAGGCTTGCTGCTGACGGAATAGGCGTAGTCATCGAAAGCAATGGTGTTTACAATGAAAACTTGTAAGAGATGTAATGTTAAAGTACTTGATAATACAAATATCTGTCCTTTATGCAGGACCGTTCTGACGGATTTTGATGGCAATACAGCCAGGAATATCTACCCGTATGTCGATGCAAATCTCCGCAAGTATAATTTCATAACAAGGTTTTTTCTATTTCTGTCCATCATTGTCGGGATCGCTTCTGTCGCTATCAATTATCTTACCTACAGTGGAATAATGTGGTCAGTTCTAGTGGTGGCCTCTATTTTGTATGCATGGGCTGCGATTATTCACTCGATAAAGCATCACATCAATGTGGCATCCAAAATCCTCGTGCAAGTTGTTTTCGGATCGATTTTTGTCATAATCGGTGATTTCGTCCTTGGTTACAGCGGATGGGCTGTAAATTATGTGATACCCAACTTATTCAGTGTTGCAAATATAGCCGTATTAATCATAATTATCATCAATCGTATGAATTGGCACAACTATGTAATGTACCAGCTTGCCATAGCCTTTCTGGGATTTCTTCCGATCGTTCTTTACCTGTTCCGAATCATTGATAAACCACTGATTACAATCATTGCCACTGTAATTTCATCGATGACTCTTCTGGTAACGTTTGTATTTGGAGATAAAACAGTAAGGAGTGAATTGAAGCGCAGGTTCCACTTCTAAAGTAGTGATTGCAGGTTTATTAATGATATAATGAACACATTGAAAACGTTGTCAAATTATCGGATCTGTGATTCTGGAGGCATATGGATTTCTCCTCTTCAAGCATGAAGGAATGGTACAAAAGAGACCGAGTCAGTATATTTCGTAGACACAAGTCAATCCGTGTGTCTGCGTTTTTCGTTGTCTTTGCAGTCATTTTTTCAATGACAGCAGGGTGCACAGTTTCTTCGGATACGCCTTTTCCTAAGGTTACCCAGCCTGCACCTGAGGACTCCTCGATTGTTACGCCGGCCGGTTCCGATCCTTCTGCTTCTGTATCTGAATCAACTGCCGGCTCAGTCCTGTTAAAAGTTGCCGCTCCGATTTCCAATGATACGGCCCAGTATCTTGCCAGGCTGTATACACTCAAGGAATCAGGTGAATGGAATGTCCAGCAGAGTGGATCGACCGTTTCACTCGATGTACTTGATGCGACGATACCGTCGTTTTCTGTCGAAATTCTTCAGACGCCGTCAACAGGGGCAACCGAAGACACGATTCTTCAATGGAAGGACAGCGGATTTGTACCGGATATTATATGCACGGATGCTCTTTCGAAGCTGATGGAAAACGGGGACATTCTGCCGCTTTCAGATTATGCTGCATCAAACTCACTTTATCTGCCCACAAGTGTTTATACACCGATGCTTGATACCTGCAGTATTGACGATTTGCTTTACGGGATTCCCTATTCTGCATCCGCACAGATCCTGTATGTGAATATGAATGTTCTCGAAGCTTCGGGTGTTGATTCAGTTCCGTTCAATCTTGATCTGGATACACTGACGTCGATTTCAGAAGCGGTTCGGGTTACTTCAACAGAAGAGACACCACTGGAAGAACAGAAATTTGCTTTTTATAAAGCCAGTGATCTTCTTTCATTTTTGCCGTCTTCTTTTTCAAACAAGACCGGCTGGCTGATGTTTAACGGAAAATCATTCAATTTCAGTGCGGGTTCTTTTAAAGATACAGTCACTTTTCTGCGGTCCTATGTTGCTGCAGGTTATTCGGTAGAAAGCCTCACACCGGAAGATCAGGCGCTGGCATTTTCTTCGCTTGATCCCCGTTTGTCAAATCGGGTGGCATTTTGGTCCGGCAGCACGTCCGAGGTCTCTCTATGGTCGGAAAATCAGGCATATACGCTCTCGATAGCGCGTATTCCTGCAGAGAATGCTGAAACTGATTCAAGACTGGCGCTTACCGTTTATCCTCTCTGTATTTCGTCGGAAACAGAATCGCCTCAGCTGGCGTGTGATTTTGCCTCTTTTATTGCACTTGATGAGGATGCGGTTCTTCTGTCTGCCCGACTTGAAAACAGGGAAGGATTATTACCTGTTGTTTCTTCAAGTGCAGTCTGGAACGCTATTTGCCTGCAGCAGACTTTCGGGGAAGAACTTCTTCTCCTGAAGGATAAAGTGCCGGAAGCCTATTTTAATCCGGTCACAAATCATGGTTCGGAGTATCTGCTGGCCAGACAGATTCTCAATCAATACAGTACCCCGCTCATGGATTCAAAAATAGATCTCCAGACACTCATTGTTTCACTTTCTAATACCAGGCTTGATGCCTAGTTCCGAAAAGAGAAGAGGTGATATACTATGGCACCGGAAATATCGTTGTCACCCGTACGAATTCTCGATGCCCCGCGGCTTAAATCAGCCGGACTTTCTGATTTGAAAACGCAGGAGATCTCTGCGTTTCTCCGGGATTCTATTTCCGATCCCTCAAAGTGCCTGTATCTTGCCTCACTGACATCCGATCCCGGCCAGGAACTTCTTGCTTTTGTCGGACTGAATTCGATTCATCCGGTTCATCAGAATGCAGTTATTTTCTGCCGGTTCTCTAACCCGGGCGGTCCGCGGAATGCTTCTGAAGATATTGTGAAATCCAATTGTGTGACCATGCAGCTTAGCCCTTCTGAAAAGAAGATTTCCGGTGAAATCAAGAGGAAGGTTATCGATGCCATTCTGCGCATAGCGTTTTTTACGATGCATCTCCACCGTGTCAGCTGGATTATTCCGGCTTCCGATATTCAGGCGGGTGAGGTTGCGGTTTCCTGCGGAATGCGTCAGGAGGCAGTGCTTGAAGAAGCATTGTGTGATAACGATTTATTCGTTGATGCAGGTCTTTTTTCGCTGCTGGCATCCGAATATCCTGATTATGCTGTAGCGTTTGTTCCTTTTCCACGGGGGGTGATTGCTGTCAGGGGGAGTTCGAGTGCAGTAGAGGGCGTCAGGTTCTACACATACGGTGACAGAATTGAAGATATTTTCGAAAGGCGTGTCGCTATACGAACAGGTGTTGCGGATGCTTACGGGAAGCTTCTGCCTCAGGGGGCCGGCATATATCATCACTCTCCCGTACAGATGCCGGATGAGGTATCTAAGGCAGTCCGTGAATTGAAGGAATATTTTGCCAAAGCAAGAACAAAGTTCTCTGTGCGGATAAATTTCCCGTATGGCAGTGATTTCCAGAGGCACGTCTGGCAGGAACTTCAGAAAATTCCGTACGGAACAACTGTGAGTTATGAGGACATAGCACTTGCCTTGACAGGGAACGACAAGATCGCCGCCAGGAATCTTTCACGAGCTGTCGGCTCGGCCTGTGCGGATAATCCGATACCCATACTGATCCCATGTCATAGGGTAATTGGTAAGGATGGACGGCTGGTTGGCTTTTCAGGCGGCGTGGAAAACAAGGAATTCTTACTGGAACATGAAATATTCGGCTTTTTCCGGGATGTACAATAGACGCTTTACCATTTATATTAGATAAGATACGAATTTAAGGAGAAAATATGATAAAAGAATCAAAATCACACGAGAAAATTATTCTGCCGCCTTCGACCCTCTTAAACCCTTCACCGGTTATCATGGTGTCATGTGCAGGTAAGAACCCTGAACTGCCGCTTGAACGTCCAAACATCCTGACTGTTGCCTGGACAGGAACGGTGTGTTCTGATCCGCCGATGGTTTCGATTTCGGTTCGTTCCAACAGGCACTCATTTCCCCTGATTCGCGATACACAGGAATTTGTAATCAATCTTGTAAGTGAAGATCTCTTAAAGGCTTGTGATTACTGCGGAGTCCGCTCCGGAGCCAATGAAGATAAATTTGCCGCCATGTCGCTGACTTCAATTCCTGCTGAAGGCCTTACCTATGCTCCTGCCATTAAAGAAGCACCGCTTTCCCTTGCATGCAAGGTGTTTTCTGTTACAGAGCTCGGCTCACATACAATGTTTATTGCAAACATTGTCAGCGTAACAGCGGATATGAATCTCTTTGACAAAGAAGGAAAGCTCTGCCTTGAAGATTCCAGGCTTATCTCCTATTCACACGGGGAGTATTATTCGCTGGGCAAAGTTCTTGGATTTTTCGGTCATTCCGTTGCATCACCTGAAGCTTACGAGCGCAGGATGAAGGGCAGGCTTGCAAAAGAGAAGGAAAAGGAAAAAGAACTGGCGGATCTTGCAGCAGCAAATGAAAATGCTTCCAGGGAAGACTATCCGCAGAAGGAAGAAATATTAAAGAAAGACTTTAAGAAGTCGGAATTCAAAAAGTCCAGATACTCTGTTTCCGGTCCCAGAAAACCGGGATTCTCAAGATCCGAGTCGAGTTTTGCCGGGGAACCCCAGAAAAAAACAAGCTTTACAGGGGAATCCCCGAGAAAGCCTGGCTCCCCGAGATCCGATTCCCGCGAAGGC
>DIEQ01000040.1 GCA_002418705.1 Mageeibacillus sp. UBA5770
TTTGTGATCATGGTGTTCTGGCTTGCAATCATTTTTTTCTGTTTCGGCATGATCTCTCCTCCGAATGCTACGGTCATCACCGTCTTGCTTGTCTGTTTGTTGTCAAGCGTGGCCGCTCTGTATATGATTCTGGAGTTAGACCATCCATATGGAGGGTTAATCGAGATTTCCAGCGCACCCCTGCAAAACGCCCTTACCTATCTCAGTAACTAGCGCACGTACTGCTGCACACCAGCAAATTTATTGATAACCATTTGAAATGTTGCATTCAGAAGAAAATTGTCAAAAACAAGATTTCAGGAAGACACAAATACCATGTCATCATGAAAAAAATACGCTCAAAAAACTGCACCTTTCAACCCGTTATCATTGATCCGGCCAAATCAGCCTATGTGTAGATAAGTATTTGAACTGAGTGAGGGTGGTTAATGGAAATGTGGCTCACGCCAGACCATGTCTCCACCTACGAGTCTACACAGGTGTAGTTTATCGGATCCTCACGTTTACGAGTTATAATGTACACAAAAAAGCGGGACAATCTCTGACCCTTCTCTTTGATGTGTCTTTATAAACGGAGATGCAAAATAATTATGAGACAGTTTCCGATACACTGATCTGGATAATTATCCAGGACACCATTGCTCACCGGTAAAACTGTACCCCATTTTTCCAGATGATCTTTATCGCTCTCCCACGTGTATCGACTGCGGTAATCTTACCCGGGGACGATCCACGTCCCTTTGGCCCCTGCCATGTGGCATTTACGTCATACCCCTTTACTGTTCCATTCCCTTTTTCACTGCTGTTCACCACGGTCCACTGAAAATTGTTCTGCTGTTGTGTTATGTTGTAAATTAATCCGATGCTGCTTTTCCATTGGCCTGACATGTTTGGCACAGTGATCTCCATGACTTTTGCTGGGGTCGTCTGCTTCACAGGACCTGCAAGAGTTCCTTGAGGGCTCTGAACACCCATTACGTAAGAAGGAGATGGTTTCGGTCGATCAGGCGCAGACGGCGCACGATGGCGAACAGGACCGATATACGCTTGCTGGTCCAAAGGTCCTTTATACTGGATCATCAAAGAGGAGACCTGGTAGATTCCATATTTTTTAAGTTCGTACCTGGCAGTTTTATTGTTCGGATCCGGAAATTTAACTTTGCCTCCGCTTACGGGAGTTACCGTGACGTCTATATCAGCCAGATTGGGTGAACCGTACAGTGAATAAGAATAGTCACCGCCGGGCATTATACTAAGAATATAGGGGTCGGACCCATAGGGTATTTTTGAATAGAGAATCGCTTTATCACCGGCCTTTTCCGGCAACGGATAGAATTGACCAGACCAGTAGCCATTTTCAAGTGAAACCCCCAGCCAATCTTTCATATCTTTACGATGTATAATGAGGGAACAACGGTCGGGGACATATTTTTCGTACATTTTGGGTGTTGATTCTGTGAACTTGTAGAAAGGGATCAGGTAGTATTTCACGTTCACCGGTTTGCCATCGAGAAAGCCTTTGTCATAGCCGGATACTCCCTTTAACGAGGAAGAAAAATTATAGTCGGGGAATAGAAGGGTGCCCACCGCAGATCCGAGAAATATGGATAAAGGAACCTTGTCTATTTTTGGAATTTTCAACATCCGCATACCTGGTGCAAGCTTCCATGTTCCGATTGGTTCTGCATAGTTCATCTGACGATAGAGCGTTACCTCATATGGATCACTTTCTCCCTGTACCGCTTGCCCCGATGTTCTTTGCGCATGAGCGGGGACCGGAAAATTCATAATCAGGTAAAAGAAAAGGATCAATAAGGACAGAAGAGTTAGCTTTTTCATAGCGCATACCTCCTTCATGAAAACGTGTTGAATAGTGTGAGGGTGGTTGGATTTTAAAGTTTTATCTGTCCCATCTTATTCAAAATTTCTTTTTGTATTTTACTTTTGTTTAAATTAGGTGTCAAAGAGTTTTTAAAAGGCCACTGATTACAACTCGAAAGGTTGGATACCTTTCAAAATTACAGGATGCTCACTTTCAGGAAGCGATAGAGAGGCGGTTGTTTCTTGCACCTATCTATACGGGGAACCATGGTGAAGAGGCGAATATTAACGTCTGAAAGCTTTAACTAACGACTGGAATCACCGGCGCGTCAGCGCGTCCGTGTGAATGCCATGGTTAGCAGTTTTTTACTTATGAGCCATAAATGGCACAGATTGAGTTGCTTTGAACTCAACAAGCCAATCCTGAAAACTGAGATCATACCCGTCTTGAGTTTTTTTATAATTCAAAATCGTTGGCCTCAGAATACGCGTGCCAGGTAACGAGCTATTAAGTTGATTGAGATTCTCTGGATAATGCTTGTTCTTGGAGTAGTACTCTGCAAGTTGACCTCTTACACTCTCTCCTCTGACGATACATTCGTTATATGCATTGTTGAATGAATATGCCCCTCCAAAATATGCGGCAACAGTTATTGCTAAGACGCCTAAACCAACGAGTACTTTCTTCAAGAACGATCCAGGGAAAGATATTGTGATTATGCAGGACCCAACCAATGCGATAGTTATTAACAACGGATCTATTAGGAGTGCCCCACCTTCGCCCATCCAAAAAATGATGCCAATTAATAGTATGGCTAAAATGAATAAAATATTTTTTCTCATACGTTGTTTATTCTGCCTGCTGACAGTGATTATATAGTCTGTATAAATCGAGGTACATAGTCTGTCCCTTTCTGTATAAAACTTTTACGACTTCAATTTATATGCGTCTAACTCATCAATTTGATATTAAATGACAATATGCCACGCTAAGAGATTTGGTCTTATAAAGACTGCATAATGAGGTGGTTTTTGAATATTGGATGATTTAATTATTTTTCCGCAAGAACTTCCTTTGTCGTGTTGAAAGTATAAGACAACCGACTTTGTGTGTCAATGCAATGCTGAGCATTGATTATCACTCGAAATACTGTATGGACTGTAATGAATAGAAAAACAACATTTCATGAAGACACAAATACCATGTCATCATGAAAAAAATACCCTCAAAAAACTGCACCTTTCACCTCTAAGTCTTCATTATTGTCCTATAGCGAATATTGACAATAACAGTTAGAAATTTACAAATTCAAAAAGGCAGGGCTATGTCTGACGCTGCCTTTTTTGTGTCGAATTGAAGTCTGTCCTCGACACAAATTAGCTCAATAAAGAATTCTAATCCGATAGGAATGGATTCAACAACTCTATATTGACCATCTTTCACTTGTTGCCATAGTACACAAGAGAAAACCCTGCCGCGAGGTTATCATTCACGCGCCAGATATTCGCATATTTCTCCCGGTGGCATCCAAAAATATATGCCTTGCCTCCTTGTTCAAAAGTCGTCATGTCCCGATAATGGTTAGAGATCGGTATTCTTGGCGACATCTGCGTAATCCGGTAATCAGCCTCTATTTTATAGATGACACCAAATCCCTTTCCCGGCTGATACAGGCCACAATTTTGGTTGGCCAGGCAATCATAAACATTCTTCGGCGTATCTAAAATGGATTTAAAAACAGCGAACTTAGATGTAGGGATGGAGATTTCCTTATATTTATCAGGAGGTTGTGCCGCTGCAAAAAGATACGGCTGGCCCCCGATGTGAAAAGACTTTACAAAATTATAGCGATATAAGAACACGCCTTTTTTTACGAGCTCAAGCCCGTAGTTGGGAGGACCCTTGACGCGCCAGATATTCATACCTTCATAAATATAAGGGTGTCCGTCTTTATAAAAGACCGTCAGACAATATGCGCCGGACATTTGGGCTGCTTTATACTTCACGAGTTCGAAGTTCACCCCATCGGATGTCTGTGTGATGCGCCAGATGTTTGCACCCACATCGCGGTGCAAGCCTAGAATATAGGGTATGCCATTGAGTTGATAGGATACAATAGCGTTGTAATTCGGTGACATCTTCCCGGAAGCCATCTTCCCGTTTATCTTCACCAGCGTCCAGCCAGTTGCCGCACCGTTCACGATGTCGATGCGCCAGATGTTTGCATTGTAATCGCTGAAATTGCTAGGGCAACGAGCACCCCATTCAGGCCAAGCCTTGCAAGTATGCAGGCCAAAGATGTATTGTTTATTCTTCAAGGTGAAGGGTGCAACGCCCTGGTATGAGCTAGACATTTTTTTTCTTATTGCAACGGGCGTCAATCCGTCCTTCGGATTGTCTTTGATGACCCACCAGTTTGCAGCATTGTCATACGCTCCCGCATGGTCCATATCCTTGATCTGCTTTCCAAATATGTAGGTCTTTCCATTTAGATAGAAAGGCGAGAGAAGTTCAGCATTGACGCCAACACGTTCTGCCGCTGCAACAGGCGGGGTTAGCTGAAGGATTACTATCATAACTACGAAGGACAGCAATGCGACGGGGATGCCTTGCTTGAACAACTTGATGGTCTTTATCATGTCTGTGCTCCTTTCTTGATAAAGTGATAAAAATTCAATGTTTCACTTCCAGCTGCAGTGCGGTGAAAGAAAAAAGCCTGATGGATAAGAACTCTCCTTTGGATGGAGTTTAATGTTACGAAAAGAAGGTGAACAGGCTTAATTGTCTGCCCTCCTAAGTTTTTTAATAGCACAAATAATGTGACAATTCCAATACGCATTCATTAAGGGGGACATGAGTGGTATCCAGATATCAATATTCAACATTGCCATTTGAAATGGTCAAAAATCTCTGGCATCAATATCGAGACATCTTCGCATATGAAACAAATCAGGATGGTACGATCAAAGCTTTACTCTTCGCAACCGGAGGGAATTTCCGATGACGGAAACTGAGCTGAAGCTCATTGCTGCTGCAGCGATCATGGGCGATAACAGTANNTACAACACTCCCGCGGCAATTGGAACACCGACCGTGTTATAAACGAAGGCAAAGAATAAATTCTGTCTGATATTACTCATGGTGGCTCGGCTTAATCGTCTGGCTCTGACGATCCCCCGCAAATCACCTTTGACCAAAGTGATACCGGCACTTTCTATGGCCACATCGGTACCTGT
>DIEQ01000036.1 GCA_002418705.1 Mageeibacillus sp. UBA5770
TATGAAGTAAGCTTTATGCCGCAGTGGATTTCCAGGGAATACATTGCCAGAAGGGGCAGTGCGAAATTTAAACCGGAGCATCTTACGGAGGCTCGCTGTCCTCTATTAGGTTACGGGCTTGAGTCTTTGAAAATTGACGGGCAGTATATCCGGAGAGCGTTCCTGCAGCCGGAGCGTCAGCAGGAAGTTGGCCGCGAAGGATATGACGCAGGAGCCGCGATCCTTACGGAATTCTTCGAAACGGAACTCTCTCAATATGAGACAGACGAACTCGATCCGCTCGGCCGGCAAATTATCGCGCTCTTCCGCAAGGGGGCCTCCGTCAAAGATTATGAGAATTTAATCCCGATGCATTTCTGATTGGAGTCCTGATGAATAAAGAAAAGCAATTTCCGGATATAAAACCGATTGACCTCGTCCCTGCATTCTCTGGTCTGATCGGAAAGATAGCTCTGACTGCGTCCTTCGCTTTGGTGTGGTCGCAGGAACTTGGAATACAAAGTGAGAGTTTCGTTTTTGAAAACGTCCGGCTTGAGCTTCTTGTCGGAAGCTTGCTTACACTACTGTTTTCTTTTGTCTGGCCTGCTGCAGCCCCGTCCGGCACTCTAGCTCCGCTAATAATACTTGTTCCTTTTATGGTATCCTGCGGAGCACATCCTTTGGTTTTTGGCGTGCTGGTCGGGGTGCTCGGACTTGTTTTTGTAAGAACGGGGCTTTTTCAGAAAGTCTCCGGACTGTCGAGCCCCTATGTCCGGACGTGCCTTACGTTATCCTTTGGGCTTTCCGGCAGCGTCCTTTCGCTCGGTAACCTTTTTCGATTTTTCGAAAAGCAGCTCTGGGCAGCAGCACTTCTTCTCCTGTTTTTAGGCATTGTGTTTATCTTTTTCATGAAGAGGAAGAAAATCTGGCTGATGATTCCTGTGTCTGCCGCAGCGTCTTTGGGAATTCCGATGCTGTTCGGTATTTTCCCGGCTGTATCTGCACATGTATCCCCCATTCGTTTCGATCCATCGTGGTGGTGGAACGAAATGTGGGGAATAGGATTCGGTCTGTCGCTTAAGACCGTTCTGATAACTCTGCCATTTGCCTTGTTTGCTGTATTCTTGTGGACGATTGATGCGGCCGCTGTTGAGACGATAAGGGAAGCGCAGGAGACCACGAAGAATGTAGGTGAAATCGACAGCAGCCGATCCTTCTGCGCAGCGGGCATACGAAATCTTGCCGGGTCGATACTCGGCGGCGCTCAGACGGCCTCTATCTGGAGAAGTTTTCTGATACCTCTCTATATGGTTAATCGACCCATGCGCATCTGTGCCGTTCTTTTGGGGACACTTGGTGCTGCGGCAGCCGTTACGGCAATACCCGTACAGCTCATGTCGTATGTCCCGCTTGTATGGTCTGTGCTGCTTTTTGGAATCTTTATCCCGTTTCTGTTCGTATCTATCTCAAATCTTTTGAAAATGAAGAACGGGAAAAAATCTCTGCCGGCACTGCTTTTCTCAGTGGCAGGGGCGATGTGGAGTCCTATGCTAACCTGGTTGCTTAGCGGTATTTTTGAGCATAAATTCTTTCGTAAAAAATGGTTTAACCGGGTAAAATAGAATCAGGATGCACCTGACCAAATGTATGTTTAGAGTCATCTGAGATAATTTTTCTGCTGGTAAAAACTTCGTCACCACTCTTTACCAAGCACCTTTTCTACAAATAATTTTGCTATATATGGGTCATACATTGTACCCGAGCATCTTTTAATTTCATTGATAGTATCTTCTTCACTGAGAATATCTTTGTAGGTCCATTCAGATGTTAAAATGTCGTATGTATCGGCAAGAAATAGAATTCTTGCCTGTAATGAAATCTGCTCCCCCATAAGACCTTTGGGATATCCTTTTCCGTCCCATCTTTCGTGATGTTCAAGAACATATCTTGATATTTCCGAATATTCATTTACTGAACTCAGAATCCGATATCCAATTTCAGGATGTCTCTGAAAGATCTTTCGTTCATCAGGATTCAGGTCATGTGTCTTTTTTAGTATTTTTTCGTCAATTCCGGTTTTCCCAATATCATGCATCAGTCCGGCAGTTCTAATCTGATTCAATTCATTTTCATCAAACTTCATTTCTATTGCTATCGCTTCACAAATTTCACTTACCTTTTCCGAATGAAGCCGTTCCCTCTTATCTTTCCCATAAAGTGTTTTTAAAAGAAGCGATATCGTTTTTTTCCTTGTGTTGGAACTTTCGGATAGTTTTAACTTATACATCGCGTCTTCAGCTTTTTTAAAAACATCATTAATAGACTCGGAAATGTCCTGTTTTACTTCAAATCCTATAGATATTGAGAGTACAGTATTATCAGATTTCTCATTTTCCATAGCGTTATTTATTCTGTTAATTATGATATTTGCGCTTTCAGCATCAGTTTGAGGTAGTAACATGACAAATTCATCCCCGCCTATTCTGGCGACAATATCATTTGTTCTGCATTCCCGTTTCAAAACATGACCAATCTTTTTTATCAGTTGGTCCCCAGCTATATGTCCAAAGGCATCATTGGTTAATTTTAAACCGTTAACATCTCCTAATGCGATTGTCAAAGGCAGGACATTTTCGGTATTAAGTCTACTCAGTTCCTCTTCGTAAAACCTTCTATTATATAGTCCGGTAAGCTGATCACGATAACTGAGATATTCAATTCTATATTCTGCATCATTTCGACTGATTGCTGCTGAAATTGAGTTAGTAAATGACATAAGAAGCGCAATATCATCATCGGTCCATACTCTCTCATATTTGCATTCATCAAATCCAACAAAGCCCCAAAAAATATTTTCAACAAATATGGGTAATACAAGAATGGATAAAACATGCTGCTCTTCCATTAATTTTTTGGTATTACTGGATTCAAGGTATCTGACAATACAATTAAAGGGCATTCTATTTGACAATGGCTCTATTAATTCTGAAATTTTATCAAATTCAATGTTATTGAGTGCCGCGTCATCAGTTAGAGAAGCGCATGAAATCGATTTCCACACAGATTTTTGTTCTGTAGTTGCAAGAAATTGCTCATCGTCACGATTGTTCTTAAAATAATAAATTCTATCAACTTCTGCAGCTTTGCCAATGATTACTATACTGTTGGCTATTGAGCTATCAATATTACTATTGGCTAATAATTCATTTGTGGCTTCTTTGATCGCTTTTAACATGTTCTGCTTTTTAATGATCTGTTTTTCACTCGCAGCCAAGTTTTCGGTCATACTGTTAAACGCTACTGAAAATGCTCCCAGAAAATCTACGCGCTGTGAAAAATCCCCCAAAGATATTGCCTTTGTCTGCCATACCAGGTGCTGCAAAGATGACTGAAAACCTTTCAGTGTGCTGGGAAAATAACCTTTTGACTTAATTGGATACGTAAGTTCTCCGTTTCCCATCGCAAGAAATGCCTCACGGATCTGAAGCAACGGAAAATAGACCTGATCAAATCCTTCAATAGTCGAAAGTTCGTCAGGAATAATTGAAGAAATCTCCTTATCTTCAATCAGACTCTTAAAAGATTTGATTAAAAGATCGGTTTCTCTGGAATTACTCATATCAATATTGTCATACTTTCATTTTTCTACTTTTGCGCTAAAACGGCAAGTCCGATCACCTGTGCACCAACAGTCAACTTCCTTAACGGTGAACGCAATACCCGAAAAAGATTCAAGGAGAGAAGCAATGAAGCCTTCATCATAGGTGCATATTTCAAAATCTAAAACAGGCAGACCAGAGCAATCCAGATCTTCAGAAACCGTTAGAATAATTTCGCCATTTTGTAGATCTTCATTCTCAATGCGCAGAATTCCGATTTTCAGGTCCTTCAATACTCCCTGTAACTGCCTTATAAAATCATTAAAATCTTTTGTTGGCGTAAGGACATTGGCAAAAAATTCTTTTCCCGCCAGTTTTCCGGCTTCATAAAAAATCTTTTCAGTTTCCTCAGTTCCTACATGTTGTTCAATAACATCACGAAATGTAAACTGCATCAATCTATATACTTCAAGGCGTGTCTGATTTCCCAAATTCGGTCGGCCTTCATCAATATCGCCAATAAGATCCCAGGAAAACTTGTATTTATGTTCATTTATCATAGATATCAACTCCTATCGAAATGCGTTCTGATCTTCAATGCAATAGAAATTTTTGTCCCGTGAGTAATCATCGTTTCAATTCTTTTTCGACTTTGTTTAAATATCCAACTTTGTTTGATTATATCACATTGATTCGTCACTTTCATATAACGATTACCGGAATAGCTTATTCCCTAACAGTTCCAGGGCCTTAACAGCCTCGTCAATTTCTCCGGGTTCCAAATCGCTGTAACGATCTGATATATTCCTTTTAAGCCTGGCAAAGGCATCCTGCATTAATTTAGAACCGGTCGGAGAGAATGTGATAAAGCTTACTCTTTTATCATGTTCATCAGGTCTTTTTTGTATGAGATTCTTGGCGAAGAGCTTCTTCACTTCGCGGCTCGTATTAGGTATCGACATTCCCAGACAGCAGCTGATCTGGCTGAGAGTTATCAATTCGCCGTCTGAAAGATACTGCAGAATTTTAAATTGAGCTGAGGTTATTCCCTCAGGCTTTATTTCCTCAAGCAGTTCAAAGGACAATTTGTTGAAGCCGAAACCGAATTTTTCCAATGCGATTGCTAAATCCATTATTGACATGACATCACCCCCACTCTATTAGAAATAGTATCACAAAGAAGGTTCAAAAGAACGGTTTTATTGTCATTTGACAACTAAGTTGAATTAGGATATGATGGCGGATATAGTTATCAAATGATAACATATCGCGTGAACGCCGGTGGAGGGTGACAACAAAATGAAGACTTTAATTATCTATACACATCCTGGTCATGATAGCCTGAATGGTGCTTTTTTGAAAGCGGTTAAGAAAGGTATGGATAACAGTATCTCAAAGCATGAGGTGGAAGTGCTTGATCTGTATGAAGAGAAGTTCAATCCTGTACTTGTTTTCAACACGCAGATGAGAAGAAGGGATATGAATACTGACCCGGCTTTTGAAAAATACAGGGAACAGATACGTTGGGCGGATCGCCTGGTATTTATTTATCCTATCTTTTGGGGAAGGCCGCCGGCTATGCTGCTTGGTTATTTCGACCAGATATTTGCATCCAACTTCGCCTATAAAGATATGCCCGGGAAAATATACCCGGAAGGTCTGCTTACGAACAAAAGTGTGGTATGCATCTCGACTATGAAGGGCCCGGGCGGCTATATTCTGTTAACACTGGGGAATGCCCATAAGGTACTCATGAAGAAGGCGGTTTTCAATTTCACCGGCATTAAAAGAGTAAAGTTCTTCGAATTCGGCTCCATGGAAAGTCCGAAAGGAAATCAGGGTAAGAAGCTGGCTGTCGTACAAGCATATTTTTCAAAATAGGGAGAACAACGAAAATGAAGAAGGTTATTTATTATTTCAGTGGAACAGGTAACAACATTGCCGTTGCAAAGAGCCTGTGTGAGCAGATTCAGGATATGGAGATGTACCCGATTACTGACTTGCTTCAGGTTAAGAAAATTCCGGAAGAGTATGATCTGGTGGGCTTTTCCGTTCCATCGTATTTTTCACATGTGCCGCCGGTCATCCCGGATTGTATCAGGAATCTGCAGTTTGCCGATCATCAGAAAGTGTTTTCCGTTATTGGATGCGGAGGCAACAGGGGGCACGCAACAGAAGATGTCAGGGAATTGGTTGAGGCATGCGGAAGACGTGTAAATTATGAGTATATGGTCATTTTCCCTGGCAGTTATATTTTGTCTTATAATGCTTTCCCCCAATGGTATCAAAATCCTGTCCTGCATCATTCAAAGAATAAGATTCGAAAAATCGCACGGCAGCTGATGACGGCAGGAGCCGATCACAAGCTGGGAAAAGGGCTTTTCTACAATGCCGGAAATGAGAAGGCCTTGCAGGCAGCGATCAGTAAGTACAGTCAGATGGGTCTTGCCTATACGGTCAGTGATGAATGTACGAAATGCCGGAGGTGCATGCAGATTTGTCCTGTGAAGAATATTTCCATGGAGAATGGGGAGGTAACATTCGGAACTCATTGCCAGCAATGTATGGCATGTATTCAGTGGTGTCCGAATCGTGCGATTGATTATCAGGGTGCTGCAAAGGACAGGACACGATACCATCACCCTGATATTACGGTGAAAGATATGATCTGATACGTTTGGTTGGGGATGCTTTTTGCCGTCTTAACTTTTCATTCTTTACTGCCAGCTTTTAAAAAACTGGCATATTGAACGTTCTTTTCTCTCCGTCTCCGGGTATCCACATGCGGTCGGAAAGGCCCTGTCTGTCTGCAAAGGAAGATAGTTCTTTGCGCGTCAGAAGGCAATGGTTATAGGCCTCCATGTGAACGGAGATCAGCTGTGCGTCAGGAAGATTTTTCGCGATTTTCAGAATATCACAGGCGGACATGGTGATACGGCCTCCGACGAGAAAACGCGCGGCGCCTGCATTCGCGATCACAATATGCTTGCCATTTCTTCTCAGAGCTCCAGTCAGCAGGCTTGTTGGCTGTTTATAAAATCATTCTTTACCGAGGATGCCCAGAAGACCTCCGCAGACTTTGAAAACTCCAGTATCCCTGTGTTGAAATCTGCGTTCGAAGATCAGATCGAGCAGGCGATGAATCCTGACGGAACCTACAGCGGAGGCATGGTGACGCTGGACGGAAATGGTATGAGTGTAAGCAGCAGTACCACGACGATTCCCATGACTGAAGAGGCCGCGCAAGCATACAGAGAACTGGTTTACAGTTTGGATACGCTTGGCAGTTATGATCCGGCAATCATAAATCTGATCAGTGAAGAAGTCCCCTTCTACTTCAATGGGCAGAAATCAGATAAGGAAGTTGCTGCGCTTATCCAGAACCGCGTGCAGACACTGGTGGATGAGAGAGAATAAGCACAGCTGCCAGGTGAATCGCCAATTAATACCTAAAACATTGTCCGCAATATTTGTTTCTGCTAAACGGATGTGTCCAAAATACTTATGCAAAAAAAGACGGTATTCCGATTGGAGAATACCGTCTTTTCTATGAATCACTATGGATTACTCGTCTATATGGTATTTGAAAGAGACTTTGAGCTTCGTCCGATACTGCACAATCTTCCCGCTCTCAATTTGGGCATCCATCTGGATTACTTCGGCAATTCGAAGGTCGTTGAGTTTTTTAGAAGCGACTTCAATGGCATGGGCGGTAGCTTTCTCCCAGCTTTCGGTGCTGGTTCCTACCAGTTCGATTACTTTGTAGACACTTTCTGACATAGAAAATCACGCTCCCTTTCATTCTTGTAAATGATTTAAAAACACAGAGATCAAAAGTTCTTTAGATATCATCATAGTACTCCCATACCCATGACAGCGTCTATAGCGCGGATGATTTATTGAGGGGCGAGTTTGGGTAATTGGAAGAATCTATGACAGTTTTGCAGTTATAATAGCTATATATTTATTTGAATTGGGTGCAAAGCTTAATATGGCGTTCAGTTAAGCGGGGAGAATTCTAAAATGATCAAAGTGATGTTTGTCTGTTACGGCAATATATGCCGCTCGCCTATGGCTGAATTTGTCCTGAAAGCCCAGGTCGAAAAGCTGGGGTTGGGCAATCAGTTTTTGATTTCGTCCTCTGCAACGAGTTCGGAAGAACTCGGAAGTCCGGTTCATCCGGGTACCAGGCGGATTCTGGCCAGGCACGGCATATCGACGCAGGGCAAGTACGCCGTGAAGTTCAAAAAAGAGGATTACGACGCGTATGACTATATCATCGGCATGGATTCGATGAATATTACGAACATTATTCGCATTGCAGGAGGGGATAAGAGCGGTAAGGTCAGTCAGTTGCTGGACTTTACCAATCGTCCCGGACCGATTGCCGACCCGTGGTACACAGGTGATTTCGAAGCGACATACCGCGATGTATCAGCAGGCTGTGAGGGATTTTTGAAGACAGTGCTGCGGAAGGATTCTTTCTAAGGATGCTGTGGCGGGCCTCTTTACAGGGGTCTGCGGGCAACAACAAAATTATCAGTCCAGAAGGAAGTCATACAGGAGCGTTTGACAATTTTTCTTTTTGAGGATGAGGCATCGATCATTTCACCGTTGCCGATATATATGCCTGTGTGACCGACCCGTTTGCCATCAGTACTGAAAAAAAGAATATCTCCTTCTTCAAGATCATCCATTGAAGTTATCTTCTCCCACTCATCCGTTTTGGAATAAGCCGAGGCCGTATGGCGCTCGAGCGAAAGACCTGCCTGTTCCAGACAGTAATATACGAGACCGGAGCAATCAAAGGAATCGGGTCCGACACTTCCAAATACATATGGCTTGCCGAGCTGCTCCTGTGCGACCTCAATAAAAGAGTCTATTTTAGCGGTGCGCTTCTTCAATTGAAGCATGTCAATAACTTCTTCGGTGCTGGGCGGACTGACCGCTAATGACGCCTGTCCGCTGCTTTTACTGTCTAAGATAATGTCGTTTTGTTCCGGAATGCTTAGACTGGTCTGTATGGCAGCGTTTTTGGACTGGTCCGTATCCGGTTGCGGCGTAACGGTAATGTTTTGCTCTGTAATCACAGCAGCTGCCAGGGACTGAAGCCTGCCTGCTGACTGCGGAATAACTGCTTTCTCTATACTGATGGTTTGCGGAACAGCCGGCTTCTCTATACTGACGGATTGAGGCGTTGCTGCCTGAATGTGTTTGGGTATGATGATAACGATCACAAGCGTAATTATAAAGGTCACGGCATACCGAACGGCCGGGAGGATTTTCCATATATCTTTTTTCATTAGTTTTCCCATCTTCGCATCGTTTTAGTACATGTCTGTAATTGACATGCTATTTTAGATAGCTTGCATGATTGATGTGAAGATTTAGTGAAGACTATATTAATTTATTTTTTCACAACTCAGAAACACTCTTGTTTTGTCCTTGTTATAGGATATGCGCAGACTTGCCTGCTCCCTTGCGGCCGTACCGTTTTGCAGCAGTTCTTTTACAAGCTCACAATCTATTGCGATTCCCGCCTCTTCCAGATTCCGGTCGTTTTTCCATAAAGTGAATTTGCAGCCGAGCTTAAATCCGGAACAGTAATAGCCCTTGCTGTTCTCATAGACAGGCCGGTTACATATCGGGCAAAGTCCCAGACAGTTCTCCGGCAGCTCGCGCTGGGACTGCGGTGCAGGGATTACCTCGTTGTTGTTGATTATATTTTTCCTGAGTTCTTCGGCTTCCCTGGCTACTGCTTCGCCCGGGGTCATTTCTCCGCGGCTGATCTGCTTAAGCCATTGGTTTGTCTCAACGGTCTTATCCTTGTAAAGATTTACATGAAGCCGGTCAAGTACCTGTACCAGATTTTCGCCGGCCGGTTCAAGAAAGTACTTATTGTCCTTAATTGAGATGTACTTGTACTTGATTGCATTGCCGATAATCGAGGTCCTTGTCGCCTCTGTTCCGATCTCGATACCCTTGAACAGCTGCTTATAGTATTCTGCATCATCCTGATCCGTATCAATCTCGTCGATTTCCGATTTGAACGGATTTTTCAGGTACTTATTCAGCGAATCAACGGTGAAGCGGGAGGGGGCCTTGGTTTTCTTCCTCTTTGGCGCAAATTTCGCGGCAATGATATCGCCCTCAGACAGATTCGGCAGTCTGTCTGAAATTTTATCGGGCTTCTCGTATTTCTGGAAGCCCTCCTGGACAAGCACGTCTCCCTTTACCTTGAACTCCTCATCCGCACAGCGAATAACCGCTTCCGTGCGGTCATACAAGCAGGGATCTTTGGCAAATACGGCCAGGAAACGAGCCAGGATTGTCTTGTAGACAAGGGTCTCCTGCTGATTAAGTGTCGATGCGCTGGGTATTTTTATTGTCGGCATAAGGGCTGAGTGAGATTCAACTTTGCTGCTGTCAAAGACTGTTTTGTCATCGCGAAAAGCGATATCGTACATGCCGTACGTCTTCGTGAGCTGTTCGACCTTTTCCTTTTCTTCCTCGGCCAGGTACTCGGTATTGGTTCTGGGGTACGTAATGTATCCCATTTCATATAACTTCTGAATTATCTCCAGCGATTCATTCATTCCGATTTTGTGACGCCTCGACAGGACACCCTGTGCAATGGACAGGGAATAAAGCTTCGGCCGCTTAATTTCAATCTGCTTTTTGGTAACGGAGATGACTT
>DIEQ01000115.1:0-38041 GCA_002418705.1 Mageeibacillus sp. UBA5770
GGTTCGCCCTCACCTTTAATAGGCATCATATCACCGGTATTTACGCCGGCAGGTACATGAATGGTAAGGTCCTTTTTCTTGATCCGGCGTCCGCGGCCGTTACAGGCTGTACACGGGGTGCGGATAATTGTTCCTTTTCCTCCGCAGGAAGGACAGTCCCTTGATACCATCGTCATGCCGAAAAGAGTCTGCGTCTGCTGCTGTACACGGCCGGCGCCTTTACATGTCGGACATGTCTCGGGATGAGATCCGGAAGCAGCACCTGTTCCGGAGCACACTTCACAGTTGTCCTCTTTACTGATGCTGATGGTCTTGTCAACGCCAAAAGCAGCCTCCATAAACTCGAGGCTCAGGCCGTACTTTAAGTTGGCACCCTGCTCGGGGCCGTTGCGGCGCCGACCGCCGCCTCCGCCGAAAGCACCGCCGAAAATAGACCCAAAAAGATCTCCAAGATCGATGTCCGCTCCCTGAAAGCCTGAAAATCCCTGCCCGTCCATGCCTGCATGTCCGAACTGATCATACTGGCGGCGTTTATCGGCATCGGATAAAACGGCATATGCTTCATTAGCCTCCTTAAACTTGGCCTCTGCAGCCTTGTCATTCGGATTCAAATCCGGATGATATTGCTTTGCCATTTTTCGGTAGGCTTTTTTCAACTCGTCATCCGTGGCACCCTTATTTACACCGAGTACCTCATAGTAGTCACGTTTTTGCTCTGCCAAGGACTTGTCCTCCTAGTGTCTTTTTCATTCGTTTCTTAAAGACATAAAGGTATGGACGCAGGTTAATCCCTGCATCCATACCCGTAAGTACGATTCATTTTCCGGATTAGAAGTCTCCGCCGGCGTTCTTAAACCCGCCGTCCGGGCCGGGGGCTGCACCCTCATCGGGATTGCCGTAACCGGTATAATCCTGAGGATTTGGTCCTCCTGCCGCACCGGGATTGGCCTGGGAGTAAAGCTTTTCGCTCACTTTAAAGAAAGCCTGCTGAACAGCTTCAGTCTCTGTCTTCATATCTTCAGTGCTGTTGGATGCAATGGCAGCCTTAAGCTTCTCGAGAGCTTCCTCAACAGAAGCCTTATCGGATGCATCTACCTTATCGCCAAGATCTTTTAGTGACTTCTCTGTCTGATAGACAGCGGTCTCGGCATGGTTCTTGACTTCAATCTCTTCCTTGCGCTGCTTGTCTTCGGCAGCATGGAGTTCAGCTTCTTTTACAGCGGCGTTGATCTGGTCTTCCGACAGATTCGTGGTAGCTGTAATCGTGATCTTCTGCTCGCGTCCTGTTCCCATGTCCTTTGCAGTAACATGGACAATACCGTTGGCATCAATATCGAAAGTAACTTCGATCTGAGGCACGCCGCGCGGTGCGGGTGCAATTCCGTCAAGGATAAAGTTGCCGAGGGACTTATTGTATGCCGCCATCTCACGCTCGCCCTGAAGGACATGTACGTCTACCTGGGTCTGTCCGTCTGCAGCAGTGGAATATACCTGGCTCTTCTTTGTCGGAATCGTTGTGTTTCTTTCGATCATCTTGGTGAAGATGCCTCCCTGCGTCTCGATACCGAGAGAAAGAGGTGTAACATCAAGGAGCAGGAGACCCTTAACGTCTCCGGTAAGTACGGCAGCCTGAATAGCGGCACCGACGGCAACGCACTCGTCAGGATTGATGCCCTTGAAAGGGTCCTTGCCGAAATACTTCTTAACAGCATCCTGTACGGAAGGAGTACGTGTAGATCCGCCGACCAGAAGGATTTTCTCGATATCGTTCGGTGTCATGCCTGCATCGGACATGGCGCGCTTTACAGGCTCCATTGTCTTTTCAACGAGGTCGTGTGTCAGTTCGTCAAACTTGGCGCGTGTCAGGGTAACGTCCATATGCTTCGGGCCGTTTGCATCTGCTGTGATATATGCCAGGTTGATGTTGGATGTGGTGACGCCTGAAAGCTCGATCTTCGCCTTCTCAGCTGCTTCGCGAAGACGCTGCATGGCCATACGGTCTCCGCGGAGATCGACGCCCTGCTCCTTCTTGAATGTATCTACGAGATAGTCGACAATCTTGTTGTCAAAGTCATCGCCGCCGAGACGGTTGTTGCCGGCTGTGGCAAGAACTTCAAAGACGCCGTCGCCGATCTCAAGGATCGATACGTCAAAAGTTCCGCCGCCCAGATCGAAAACAAGGATCTTCTGGTCATTCTCTTTATCAAGGCCATAGGCAAGTGAGGCTGCCGTCGGCTCGTTGATGATACGAAGAACATCAAGGCCTGCAATTCTGCCTGCGTCTTTGGTAGCCTGTCTCTGTGCATCGGAGAAGTAAGCAGGAACCGTGATAACAGCCTGTGTTACGGGCTGTCCGAGATATGCCTCGGAATCGCTCTTGAGCTTTGCAAGGATCATTGCAGAAATTTCCTGTGGAGAATACTGCTTATCATCGATTGTGACTTTATAGCTTGTGCCCATTTCGCGCTTGATTGACTGTACGGTACGGTCAGGGTTTGTTACGGCCTGACGCTTTGCAACCTGTCCGACAAGACGCTCGCCTGTTTTAGAAAAAGCTACGACGGAAGGAGTTGTACGGTTGCCTTCCGGATTCGGAATAACGACGACTTCGCCGCCTTCCATAACTGCTACGCATGAATTAGTTGTTCCAAGGTCAATGCCAATTACTTTACCCATTTTTTTATCCTCCGCTTATGCTCTTTTTTCCATTATCTGATCTACGATTCCATATGCTACAGCTTCCTCGGCAGCCATCCAGTTGTCACGGTCCGTGTCCGCGGTTACCCGCTCAAGCGGCTGGCCGGTCTTTTCAGAGAGAATTCTGTTCAAGCGGTCTTTCGTCCTCTGAATGTGCTGTGCTGCAATCTGGATATCGGTTGTCTGTCCCTGTGCTCCGCCTGAAGGCTGGTGAATCATTACTTCAGCGTTGGGCAGAATAAATCTCTTGCCCTTTGTACCTGCGGCAAGCAGGAATGCTCCCATGGATGCCGCCATACCCATGCATATTGTCTGCACATCCGGTTTGATATGCTGCATGGTGTCAAAAATCATCAGTCCGTCCGAAACGGATCCTCCCGGGCTGTTGATGTAAAACTGAATGTCTTTTTCCGGATCTTCAGCTTCTAGGAAAAGAAGCTGTGCGGTAATCAGGCTTGCCGTAACGTAATTAACTTCTTCCGACAATATGACAATTCGCTCCTTTAAAAGGCGCGAATATATATCATATGCCCGCTCACCACGGTTGGTAGATTCAATAACGGTCGGCACAAGAGTTGATTTCGGTAAAGTGTTGTCCATAGTTTTGTCTCCTTTTATTTATATTTAATCTGTTAATTTGCAACTTGAACGATGGTGTGCCGGATAACGCGGTCACCCTTCTTATATCCCTTGAGGAATACCTGGGCGATGCACTGCTCGCCTAAAGAATCATCTTCTATATGTGCAACCGCCGAATGAAGATTCGGATCGAAAGCAGAACCCGGCTCGCTGGGAATCTCTTCAACTCCGAGCTTGGCGAGAACCTCGCCTGCCTGCTTGCAAATCATGGTCATACCTTCTGCAACGGCATCTGTATTCTCATCCGACGCTTTTGAAGCAAAAACCAGGGCGCGCTCTACATTATCTAAAACCAGCAGCCACTCTTTGGTTACTTCTGCTACAGCGTCCGTATAAAGTCCTTCACGTTCCTTTTGTGTACGGCGTCTGAAATTATCGTATTCTGCCAGAAGACGCATGTATCTGTCTTTAATGTCAGAAAGTTCCTGATCGACGGCACGCGCTGCTTCGTTGACATTTTTTTCGATCTGTTCATAGGAATCCGCATCAGGCTGATCTTCGACTTCCGGCAGATTATCAGTAACTTTTTCAGCTGACTCTTCTGCGGCTTTTTCAGCTTTATTCTCTGCGCTGTGTGCAGAACCTGTTTTATTTTTGAGGGTCTCCTCAGACCCCCCGGCCGTTCTCTTCATTATTCCATTCCTCCATCGTTAATATCTTTGATTCGTCTCATTTGCTGATTAATTGTATTTCTTACAAAGCTGATCTGTGAAATTACTTTGGAATAATCCATCCGCTTCGGGCCGATAACACCAATATTTCCCGCAATCTTATCACCGACATTATAGGTTGTGGTGATGAAGCTGCAGTCCTGAAGGCCTTCGAGCTGAATCTCCTGTCCAATCCTTATCATGTAAGAAGGGGAAAGATTATTCTCTGTGACTTCATTAACATAACCGGCGATAATACCGTCCCGGGAAAGTGTGTCAAAAAGGCCTCGTGCGCTCTTGTTGTCGTGAAATTCCGGAAAAGACAGCATATGATTGGTGCCGTCCATATAAACTTCCAGATTATCAGCCTGCTTAATCGAAGTATAGGCCTCGTACAAGACCTGATTTAAAAGCAGCTCGGGAATATGTGCACCTTTTACAGCGGATGTTACTGTCACAAGCGTGATTTCTTCAAGAGGTTTGCCGCAAAGACCGGATTCGATCGCATTTGATATCTCAAAAAGCTGGTCTGCGCTCAGATAGTCAGGGATGCGTGCAATACGGTCCTTGACGACACCGGCCGAAAGAACGACAACGACAAGAACCTTGCCCGGTTCAATCATCAGCATCTTCAGCTGCGTGAGATAGCTTTTGCGAAGCCTCGGGGAAAGGGCCAGGGACATATATCCGGTCTGGGCGGCAAGCGCGCTTGACGCCTTGCGCAGAAGTCCGGTAATCTCCTCAAAACTGTCTGTCAGGCGCCTTGATATCTCCCTGGCATCTTCGGGCGAAAGTTCTTCGACGCGCATAAGAGAATCAACATACTCCCTGTAGCCTTTGTCCGATGGGACCCGGCCGGCAGATGTATGAGGCTGTTCGAGATATCCCATCATCTCCAGGTCCGCCATTTCGTTGCGGACTGTAGCGGAGCTGACATGGAAATCATGCTTGCTGACAAGTGCCTTGGATGCAATCGGTTCAGCCGACTCAATATAATCATCTACAATAGCCTGCAGAATTTGTTTTTTTCTAAAATCAAGCGTCATCCCGTGCACCTCCTCCATAAAAAAATGAACTGAAATAAATTCATATTCACTGTTAGCACTCTTGTTGGTCGAGTGCTAAAACAACTTTATCATTATAGTCAAGGAATGTCAAACGTATAGCTGAAATATTTTTATGCCCGTGATAAAAATATTTAAAAATAGTTATACTGTTTTGTAACGAATAGATATTTTTAAGGATATATATATGTCTGGTGAAAGGAGGTGACTCAGTTGGAAATGGACGAGATCTACCAGTCGTATGCAAAGACAGTGTACAAATACCTGCTCAGTCTGTCACGCGATCCGGATACTGCGGAAGAATTAACCGCAGAGACCTTCTATCAGGCATACAGATCCATTCATCGGTATAACGGTGAATGTAAGATGGTTGTCTGGTTATGTCAGATCGGTAAACATCTGTGGTACAGAGAGATTGACAGACGAAGCAAGTACCGGTCCGTCTGTCTCGATGATGTCAGTGAAGCGCAAGACAGCCAGATGACACCGGATGCACAGGTTTCAGACGGACAGATGAAAGTCAATCTTTACAGGCAGCTTCATAATCTTGATGAATCAACACGTGAAGTTATGTACCTTCGCTTAATGGGCGACCTAAGCTATAAAGAAATCGGCGATATCCTCGGGAAAAGTGAAAACTGGTCAAGAGTCACCTTCTACCGCGGCAAAGAAAAATTACGGAAAGGCAGTGGCGAATATGAAATCTAATTTAAAATGCGATGTCGTGAAAGATCTTCTTCCGAGTTTTGTAGAAAAGCTGACATGCGAAGTCACCAATCAGGAAATTACAGAACACCTTGACGAATGCACCGATTGCTCAGCCTCGTTTGAAGCAATGAAGTCACCGGATAAGATCGTTCAAGTTAAAAACAAGTCTGACGTCCAGTACATGATCAAAATAAAAAGAAAACATTTGATCACAACAATCGTTTCCATACTATTTACAGTCCTGATTTTTGTAGCTCTCCTGCAGGCAAAATACTATCTTTTCGAAAAAACAATTCCAGTGCCGTCAAGCGACATAACTATTTCAGATGTCTATCTGCTGTCCAATGGCAAGATGATTTGCAAGATAAGTCTTGCTGATGGCGTAACCTATTCAAGAGCGGGTCACGGTTCTTCCTGGTCTTCCGACGAAGGTGATTTTAAAGCCAGCACTTCCAGATACTACTATTTCAGCGATAGATATTTAGGAATTAATACAGTTGAGGCTATTCCTGATAACATGGTAAATTACCAGATTTTCGACACTTCCTCCTGTTTCGTGATTACCGACGGCAAAATTGAAACAACGGGAAATGTAGAAATTAATTATCAGGGCCAGAATAAAGCAGACACACTTTCAATATGGAAAACCGGAGATCCGCTTTCCATAGCCCCAACGGAGTTAGAAGAATATATAAAGACGAATGATTCCTTTGGATATAATAATTTTTAGCATTTCCGTCAATTGTTCGTCAGTTCAGACAAATTCCCTGAACACTTCATTGGCATAATCCAGGCCTTTTTCGCTCAGTCTATAATCCCCGGAGTTTTTGATAACCAGATTTTTCGCTGACAGCCGACCCAGTTCCTCCCCAAACACTTCTTCCAATCGCAGGCCGTATCTTGCCCGGAATTCTTCCGATGAGACACCGTCGATCATCCTAAAGCCAAGCAGCATGAATTCTCTGCGGCTTTCAGCGTCATCAATTTCATCATTTTCAGCGGTGATTGCTGTGAGGTCAGGGGGATTTTTACTCATTGCCGCGATATAGGCATCCAGGTCGGAGGTATTCCCGACTCTCTTCCCTTCCCGGTATGATGACGCTCCGCAGCCGAATCCGTAATAGGGTTCAGCCCGCCAGTATGTCATGTTATGTCTGCTCTCAAATCCCGGTTTTGCACAATTACTGATCTCATAATGGGTATATCCCTCTTGTCTGAGGCGTGCAATAAGTGCATGATACATCTCACGCTCCAGGTCAGGAGAAGGCAGCAGTTCTTCGTGATCCAGGTATTTATCAAAAAATGGCGTACCCTCTTCAAGTGTCAGTGCGTAGAAAGAGATATGCGGAATCCTGTTATAAAGAAGGATCGCAAGGGAATCCTGTGCATCCTGCAAAGTCTGCCCTGCAAGCCCTGTCATAAGGTCACAGCTGATATTTGCGAAGCCGGCTTCCTTTGCCCGGTCTATTGCGTTTTGGGCCTGTTCCGCCGAATGTATTCGGCCGAGTGCTGCAAGCAGTGAAGGCTTAAAGCTCTGAATACCTATGGAAATACGGTTGACACCGGCTTTCCTGTATCCCCGGAAAGCAGCCCTGTCAACGGTCCCCGGGTTGACCTCCAAAGTGATTTCGGCGTTCCCGCTGATCCCGAAGGTGTTTCTTAGCTGATTCAAGACGTCTGCGATTTGTTCGGGCGTGAAAAGCGACGGTGTGCCTCCGCCCATATATATCGTCTCAAGTCCGGACTGCAGCGCAGGCGAAATCCCGTCAAATGTCTGACCGGTCAGTGAAATCTCCCTGCAGAGCGCTTCAACATAAGGCTGCTTTTTTTCCATGCAGCCCGCATAGGATACAAAATCACAGTAAGGGCATTTTTTGACGCAGAATGGGAAATGTATATAGGCTGATTTTATTTCCGTCCTCATGAACGGACTCCAGCTATCTCATAGTTCAGTGTCTCGCTGACAAGTTCTTTGGAGAAGCGCAGAAAGCTGGGAGATATGTTACGGCCGGGATCCATGTTTTTTGAGATGTTTATGGACCACTCCTGCTTATACTGGCCGATAGCGGGGTATCCGACGCGTATCAGACGCGGTGCGTTTTCGCGGAGAAGAGCATTGCAGAGAACCTCCCAGGTTCCGCAGACGCTGTCCTGCTCGTAATCCCGGAGTACCGACATATCAGCATCAGGGTATGCCGCCAGTATTGCCGCTTCATCGGCCAGCAGCCACGCTTCTGTCTCCTCAACACATATGCCGATTACATACGGAAGCGAAGGGGCAAATTTCCGGCATTGAGAACGCAGCTTCTCCCTCACATCATCCGGCGGGAGGTTGTCTGAATCCATAACCACAACCAGTACAAAATCTGTTCCTGCATACACACGGTCATAAGCACGCAGCTTCGCCGGAAGCAGATCCAGAAGTCCGGATGCAAGTCTCTGGGGGCGTTCATAAAGGTTATCAGGCATATCTCCTTTCCCTCGATGGGGACGGATGGAAATATGAAACTCAGGAATGACAGTGGCCAGGATCCGCTTCATGAGCGTTTCCACCACGACTCCTCCAGACCTGTCTTCCGTAAGAACCTCAAAATACATAAATCCCCCGTTATTTCGATTTAGTCGTCAAAATGTCCTGCGTACCAGATTGCACCCATACCGACACCCTGCCGGTACATTTCAGCAACGATTGGGTTGGCGCCTGCACATTCGATATTCACCAGGTTATCCGCACCCTCTTCTTCTCTTTTAAAAATCCACACTTCATGCGGAGCCATGGATTCGAGAATGTACGGATTATGGGTGGTGAAAATAATCTGTGAATAGGGGTGCCTGACAGAATAATGACGGAATTCTGAAGCAAGCACATCCACCATGTCATGGTACAGACCCATGTCAGGTGTTTCAATGCAGATAAGGGGGCGGGGCATCGGATCCTCCATAAGGAGGAGATACAGGAAAAGCTTATTCGGACTTTGCTTGAAAGAAGCCGACAGTTTGCTTCCGGTTTTTTTGACACCGGGGATCTTATCACATATCCGTTCCATGACAGAACGGTACAGCGCCGGATTATCCTCACAGATATAGTCCAGAACATTCTGAACGTTGGAGCCGTCTACGTTTAGGTGCTTATGCCCTCCGGGCGCAACCGTTGGCTTCCCTTCCCCTTTGTCGACGGAAAAACTGCAGAAGAACCAATGTGAAATCTCCTGGTATATTGCTGTCAGGATAGGGAACGAGACGATTGAACCATAGGAATGAAGTGCGGATATCTTTTTATCCGATACGCCCGCTTCAATTCGTTCGTTCCCTGCAAGAACAAAACCTTTACCGTCATTAAGGTCAAGGCAGACCTTCTGATCCCATGTACCGTCGCTTTTCTTTTTGCAGAGGACTATCTTCTCAGAGGAATAGTAGGGGCTTCCATGGAAATCAGGGACAATTTCAAAAGTATACGACACATATCTGTCACCGGGTCCGTCCAGGGGCGTCTTGCCATTTACCAGCAGAAACAGGAATTCAAAGACCATCGGCTTATCCTGGACATTCAGCAGATTACGGAAACCCTTCCGGCCGTGCTGTGTAGATGCAGAGGCACATCCTGTTGTCGTACAGTCCGACACAAAAGACAGCGCATCGAAAAACAGGCTCTTGCCTGTTGCGTTTCTGCCTATCAGTGCAAGCAAATTGGAAAAAGGAATGGTCGGGGGAACCCCGGCTGAAAAAGAAATTGCTGAGTTGGGTTTATAAATCAGCAAGTCTTCAAGAATAATCCCGGCCCTGTCATCATTAAAAATACAGAAATTCTGAATACGGATTCCCAGCAGCATAATAGTTCACCTCATATGAAAGCAAACGCTATTTGAGCTCCTTTTTGTTCTTCTGGACCTTAACGAGTACTTCTGTCAGCTGATTTTCAACCTCAGTAAGCCGCTGCCTGGCATAATCGGTAGAAGCAACGCGCATCTGCCACGCAGCCTGATTAGCCTGTTCAATGGTCATCTGCGCCATTTCACGGGCACGGAGTGTGATCTCATGTTCGTTTATCATAATAGCGGAGCGCTGCTCCGTCTCACGAAGGATACTTTCCGCTTTCTGTCTCGCGCTGGCCACGACCTGGCGGTTCTGTTCAAGAAGCCACCGTGCCTGATGTATTTCTTCGGGCAGGTTCTCCCGGATTTGATTAATCCAGTAGAGAACGTCCTCACGGTCTACAATGCAGTTATCAGAGAAAGGAATTCCCTTAGCCTGACGAACCGTCTGTGTCAACTGATCCAGCAGTTCAATCAGGTCTGTCTCATTTGACTTTCCCTGTCGAATACTCTCATGCATGCTCGACTCCTCCATCAATCCCGCTTGTTCCGTTCCAGAATTTTAGTCTTCACAAATTCGGAAATCACCGGTGAGACCATAGCAGATATGTCTCCTCCGTAATATGCAACTTCTTTAATAATAGAAGAACTTGTATAGGCAAGATCTGCCCGGCATGGAAGAAGAATCGCATCAAATTCGGGGAGAAGAAGACGGTTGGCTGCAGCCATTTCTGCCTCATTCCGAAAATCCGATTCACTCCGCAGGCCTCTGACTACAGCGCAGGCCCCTGTTTCGCGAAACAGATCGACCAGCAATCTGTCATATGAAATTACTTCAATTCCCGGTATATCCCTCAAACAAAGTCCGGCCATATCCACTCTCTCTTCAATTGAAAAAAGAGGATGTTTGCCCCGGTTCAGCATGACAGCCACAAGTAGGCGGTCGCAAAGCTTTGCTGCCCTCCTGGCTATGTCAAGGTGACCCAGTGAAAACGGGTCAAAGCTGCCGGGAAATATTATGGTCTTCATGTATTAAGTATACCTCCAGAATAACATGCATCTGTAGTATAAAATGTTAGCATGGTCGAGCCGTACTTACAACGCCTGTACAATGTCAAATTCATTACATTTTCTGATGACAAATCCGAAGCCGCATGTTCAACAATAAAGAGGCCGCCGGGCTTAAGGAGTTGATATGAGCATATTTCGGATGCAGCCCTGCTGCAAAAGGAAATTGCCGACGCATACGGCGGGTCCATAAAAATGATATCAAAAGTCTCCTTCTTCTCCCCGAGTCCCTGAAGCGCCCTGAAAACATCCCGTTTTATGAAGGTGATCTGCTTTTCAAGCCTTGTCTTCGAGATATTAGAGGAAATAACCGCTGCGCTTGCATTATTATCATCCACGAGAACAGCTCTGTTCGCACCTCTGCTCACAGCCTCAATACCCATCTGCCCGCTTCCCGAAAACAGGTCAAGAAAGTCGGCATCGGGAAGCCGGATCTGGAGTATGGAAAATAACGCTTCTTTTACTTTGTCCGTAGTCGGGCGCGTCTTCTCTCCTTTTGGGGCGGCAAGAGGAATCCCTCCGCATTTACCTGATACGACTCGAGGCATATTTTCTCCTTTATAAAGACGGGTGGTTCATTTCGCTTCCGAAACGCTGAAGGAATGCAGGCATCATAATTCGGGACGACTCAGATTCCAGATTCGGGTCAGCCTTGAATATTGAGTCAAGAGCCAATCCAACACGGATAAGAACATCCGTATCACGATAGAGATTTGCAATACGGAGAGCCGGTATCCCATGCTGTCTCGTACCGAAAAAATCTCCGGGACCGCGCAGTTCAAGATCCTTCTCCGCTATGACAAATCCATCCGTTGTCGAACACAGCGTCTGCAGTCTTTTCTGTGCCAGTCCCTCTATTTTATCACTTTTGAGGATGCAGACGGACCTGTAAGGGCCACGTCCAATGCGGCCTCTCAGCTGATGAAGCTGGGAAAGCCCAAAGCGGTCTGCATTCTCAATAATCATAAGTGAAGCGTTGGGATTATCGACCCCGACTTCAACCACCGTTGTAGACACCAGCACAGAAATACCGCCGGCTGCAAACCGTTCCATAATATCGTCTTTCTGTGAGGGCTTCAAACCGCCGTGAAGGAGGCCTATGGAATAATCGGGAAAAACATCCTGCGCCAGGTGATTGTACAGCTCGACAGCAGATAAAAGACCGCCATCATCAGGAACCACCTCTTCTTCGTCCTGCTGTTCTATAACCGGGCAGACATAATAGACCTGACGGCCCTTTACTACCTGACGTGAGACAATTCCATGAAGGCGGGCTTCATCGGCTGAAGTTGCTGTATAAGTCTCAATCGGAACCCGGCCGGATGGTATCTGACGAATGACAGAGATATCAAGATCTCCGTAAAGAATAAGGGCAAGCGTCCTGGGAATCGGAGTTGCTGACATAACCAGAGTATGTGGCTTTGCACGCTCTTTATTGATGAAGGCGGCACGCTGGCGCACTCCGAAACGGTGCTGCTCATCTGTAATTGTCAGGGCAAGGCAGGCAAATTCATTTTTTTCAGAAAGAACGGCATGCGTTCCTACGAGGACAAGAAGTTCACCGGACGCCAGTGATGCCCTAATGCGTCTTTTCTCCGCTATTGGAGTACTCCCGAGTAAAAGCGCAATGGAGACGCCAGTATGTTCGAGAAACTTTGAAAGAGTCTGAAAATGCTGTCGCGCAAGGATTGATGTCGGTGCCATAAATACACTCTGACAGCCGCAAAGGGAACAGGCGAGTATTGAAATGGCGGCAATCATGGTCTTACCGGAACCGACATCCCCCTGGACAAGCCGGTTCATCGGTACACTTTTCTCCATATCCCTGAGAACGTCGTCTGTCACATTCTTCTGATCGTCTGTTAATGCAAATGCAAGCCGGTCCACTGCCGTCTGAAGCGTCTTTTTTTGATCGGCAGCCATGCGTATCTGAACCGCATGAGCGTCAGCTGTACTTCGCATTTTCATCCAGCGAAGACCGCCCTGCACCAGAAAAAGCTCTTCATAAATCAGCCTTTTCCTGGCAATTTCAAGTTCTTCCACGGAGGATGGCCGGTGAATCTTCTCGTAAGCAAAACCGGCGCTGCAAAGCTTCTCCTCCCGCCTTATCTCTGGAGGAAGAGGCTCTTTAATACACGGGATGGCTTCAGGCAGGGCCAGTTCAATGAGGTTTCGCAGAATGCCCTGTCTGAGTCCTTTTGTAAGGGGATAAAACGGCTTAATAAGTAAATTATTATCCGGCTGATCCGATTCAATGACCGGATTTGTCACATCAAAGTGAATACCGTCCCTTCTGATTTTGCCGCGAAAAAAGTATTGCTCCCCTTTTTCGAGCTTCTGTAAAAGATATGGCTGGTTAAACCACACGGCGCGGATGGTTCCTGAACCGTCTGAAAGGACAGCATGAAGGATCGACATCCGCCCTTTTCTCTGCAGGGAGGGTTTTTGACGGACAACAGCAATAAAAGACCCATCAGCCCCGTCGGCCAGCGAATCAATCGGAACGATATCTGACCAGTTTTCATACTCTCTCGGGAAATAAGAAATCAAATCATATACAGTATAAATATCAAGCTTCTGGAGAAGTGCCTGACGTTTGGCGGCAACCTGCGGCAGATGCCCGACAGGTGTATCCAAATAATCATTTAGCGCGCTTACTTGCTTCACTTCCTTTGTCGGAAGATTTTTCTCCGGCATATGTACACACCTCACGAACCGGACAAACCGGGCAATTGGGATTTCTTGCCATGCACAATGTCCTTCCGTGCGCGACAAGTCTATGACCCAGTGTAATCCATTCCTCCTGAGGGATGCAAGCCATAAGGTCTTTTTCAATTTTTAACGGGATGCCGCTGTCAGACAGACCAAGTCTTTGGGCAACACGGCCGCAGTGTGTATCAACAACGATGGCGGGCACACGGTAAATCTCGCCCATGATAAGATTTGCAATTTTGCGCCCGACTCCGGGAAAAAATTCAAGTGTTTTTTGATCGGAAGGCAGGTGTCCGTTAAATTCGCTGATCAGCATTTGCGAAGATATGACAAGGGCATGTGCCTTCGAGCGGTTAAGGCCGCAGCTTTTAATCTTGCTGCCCATCACTTCTTCGCTCTCGGCAGCAAAGGCCTGCGGATCCGGGTATTCGAGGAACAGGGTTTTTGTAACCTCATTAACACGCTTATCCGTGCATTGGGCTGACAGAATAGCCCGTACGAAAAGATGAAAAGGATCACCGTCATTATCAAGGGAACAAACGGCTTCAGGATACATATCCTTTAGTTTATCCAGGATAAAACGGACTTTCTCATTCTTTTTCATTTCTCTTCAGCCTTTACACCGGTCAGTGTGAATTTAAAACGCGCGCCGCCTAAAATCGGACTGCTGTCAACAGATATCGTGTGGCCGTGCCCGCGAAGAATTTCTTTGCAGATATAAAGTCCAAGACCGGATCCCGGATTTGTTCGGGATTCATCAATTTTGTAGAAGCTTTCAAAAACACGCTTGCGTTTGTCCGGGGGAATTCCCGGCCCCGAATCTTCTACGGTTACGGTAACCATATTATTCCTGTAATGATAATCGGTTGTTATGGCAATATCACCGTCAGGAGCCGTAAATTTGATGGCATTAACCAGAAGATTATATACGACACGCGTAATAGCTTCTTTGTCGCCTAATGCCATAAGTGCGCCTTTATCATCCATATATGTCTCGAGCTGGACACCCAATTTCTTTTCTTTGAGGTGGTTCTCCAGATTCGTAAGTGTTGAGCGGATCAGAGAATTCATGTCAAAAGGAACAATTTTAAGGGTATCTTTCTGCCCGACGGTTGATACCTCAGTCATTGTGGCAGTGAGCGTCTGAATTCGATCCACTTCCGTCTTAACCACCAGCATGTATTTTTCATAATGCTCGGTGGGGATTGTTCCGTCCAGCATAGCTGTTATAAAGCCCTTGATTGAAGTGAGCGGCGTCCGTAAATCATGCGCGATGCTTGAGACAAAGACTCGTCTCTCGTTCTCCTGTGCTTCCAGGCGTTCGATCATGTGATTAACCGTGGATACCATGTCAGAAAGCTCGTCGGCAATCATGAACTGCAGGGGTGATTCATTTTCCAGCTCGGGAATTTTGACTCTCGCTGTCAGATCTCCCTGCGTAACTTTTTCGGCCGCATCAGACAAAAGGCGGATCGGGCGGACAAGGGAACGCGTCATAAGGGTGAAAAGAACCAGCGCTATGGCAAAAGAAATCAGCACGGGAACTGCAAGTGCATTGGCGAGCATCCCGAAGGTCTGTGCCTGGACATCAATTGCTTCGTGTATGATCAGATACTGTCCGCTGTCTGAAAGAGGAAATGCCGAAGACAGCCAAATATTCTTCGGATCGGAAAACAAGCCGTTCTGTGTCCCGGTTATGACTCCGCCCGCGGCCTTATCAGTAAGACCGCGAAGATGTGTGGACGTCATTAAATAAGACTTGTTTTGTTTTTCGAGCTGGTAAACAGCTTCATTGGGGATATCAGAGTAATATGAAATTGTGCCGTCCTGTTCAACTACCCATACATAGCAGTTGTTTGAAAGCGCAAAAGCAGCAAGATACATATGTCTTAAGGAATCTTTCTCCGACGCAGTATGATTGCTGTCGCCATCGAGAGACTTGTATCCGATAACGGCACTCTGGACCGCGCGGTAAATAAGCGTTGAGTCTTCTGAAATAATAGATGAGGACATTCTTTGGTAATAGACTATGCAAAGCACTGCAAACACAAAAATTGTGCTCAAAGTAAGTGATATGATCGTACGAAAATATACAGAGTTCGTCTTCTTTCGATCCGTCATATTATCAAGGGTCCCTTTTCACAGGCTCACGCAGACGTCGTCTCAAACTTATATCCGACTCCCCAGACCGTTTTGATCTGCCAGTTAACTTCTCTGGCAGGATCTTCAATCTTTTCACGGATTCTCTTGACGTGTACGTCAACGGTTCTTGATTCCCCGTAAAAATCATACCCCCAGACATTTTCAAGAAGCTGCTCGCGCGTAAAAACACGGTTGGGATGGGCCGCCAGAAAGAAGAGAAGTTCAAGTTCCTTTGGAGGCATTTCAACTTCCTGTCCTTCAACAATTACCGCATATCTTGCTTTGTCGATGACAAGGCCTTTATATTGAACAACCTCACCCGGTTCCTTGGGTTCTGATTGAAGAATGGGTGTTTCTTCCTTCTTTTCGACGCGCCTCAGGACAGCCTTGACTCTTGCAAGCAGTTCTTTGGGCTCAAAAGGCTTCTGAACATAATCATCAGCACCGAGCTCAAGACCGACCACCTTATCGAGGGTATCCGTACGTGCAGTCAGCATAATAATCGGCGTGTCAGACACTTTGCGGATTTCGCGGCAAATATCATATCCGTCTTTGCCGGGAAGCATAAGATCAAGAATAACAATATCGGGTGAAGACAGCATAAAGGTCTCAAATGCTCTTTCGCCGGTCAGGCAGCTGACAACAGCAAAGCCATCCTTGTCAAAATAAAGGCGAAGAACTTCAACAATATTCGGATCATCATCTACTACAAGAACCTTTTTCATAGGTTTACCTCATGGTTTATTCAGCATCTCATTAAGTTCTTCAAGAAAAGAATTGACATCTTTAAACTGGCGGTAAACAGACGCAAAGCGGACATATGCCACTTCGTCAATTTCCTTGAGTTTCTTCATGACTAACTCGCCGATATCCTGTGAAGAGATTTCCCGGTTGAAGGCATTCTGTACCTGACCTTCAACGAATGTCAGCAGCTGCATGAGCTGTTCGTTCGAGACAGGCCTCTTCTCACAGGCTTTTAAAAGTCCGTTCAGAAGCTTATCCCTGTTGAAAGGTTCACGTGTTCCGTCCTTCTTAACAACCAGTAACGGCAGTGTTTCAATTTTTTCGTATGTTGTGAAACGCGCGCCGCAGCCGATGCACTCTCTCCTGCGCCGGATGGCTGCGCCATCCTCGGCAGGCCGGGAGTCAATTACACGGTCTTCATCATGTCCGCAAAATGGGCACTTCATATATCTTTACTCATCCAGATTGTCGTTGTCTGACAGAAACCACGGCAGAATACGGTTCTTTTTGTCCGGCTGTTTGGGTTCGGGGTTAGGTGCAGGCGCACGTCCTGGACGGGCAGGCGTTACATTGGGCTGAGGGCGTCCGCCCTGCTGTGGCTGAGGATATCCGGTACCGGCAGGCTGTGAATAAGGAGGAGCCGGCTGTGAATATGGGGCAGGCTGTGTGTATGGAGGCTGATTCGGGAATCCCTGCTGAGGGAAGCCGGAAGGCTGTGCAAACGGTGCCGGTGCCGGAGCTCCGCCAAGCTGTCCGGGATTATAGAATCCATCCTGATTCTGACTCTCAGGCACATATGTCCGAGTTGGTGCAGCAGTAACCGGTTTGGGCTGTTCGGGATCTCCGAACAGGAACTGAGGCATCTCAGGCTGTCTTCTCGACGGAGCAGCCTCTTCCTGGCGGTTATAAGCAGATGCGGCAGCCGGCTGTGAAGCATGGGAAGGCTCGCGCACCGTACTGACAGGAGGGTTGTTTCTGGACAGAATCGATGTTGTAGGACGGAAAGAAGCCGGCTGATCAGCGCGGTCAAAACCGGAAGCTATGACTGTGATCATGATCTCATCTTCAAGGGTCGGGTCGATAACAGCACCGACTATGATATCGGCATCACCGGAAACGGCATCACGTACAACAGAAGCGGCTTCATCGATTTCGTGAAGCTTCATGTTGCGTCCGCCTGTAAAGTTGATGATGACACCGCGTGCGCCGTCAATTGTCGTATCGAGGAGCGGACTGTTAATAGCCTGCTTAACGGCAATGGATGCACGGTTGTCGCCGGAAGCACGGCCGATACCCATATGGCAGACGCCTGCATTTGTCATGACACGGCGTACGTCGGCAAGATCGAGGTTGATCAGGCCGGGAATGGCTACAAGGTCAGAAATACCGGCAACGCCGAACTTAAGAACCTGGTCTGCCATGTTGAAAGCATCATCAATGGAGGTATCTTCATCCGTGATTTCCAATAGCTTGTCGTTGGCAACGACAATAAGGGAATCAACATATTTCTCAATCTCTCGAATTCCGCGCTCGGCATTCTGCGTACGGCGGGGACCTTCGAAGCGGAAGGGTCTTGTTACAACTGCTACAGTAAGGATACCGAGCTCACGCGCAATCTGCGCAACGACAGGTGCAGCTCCGGTTCCTGTACCGCCGCCCATTCCGGCCGTGACAAAAAGCATGTCCGTTCCGCGAACAGCCTGTGCGATCTCATCCTTGGACTCTTCAGCAGCTTTTTCACCGATACTCGGATCAGCACCGCAGCCTAAGCCTCTGGTAATCTTCTCGCCGATCTGAATACGTGTGGGAGCTTTCGAGCGGGCAAGGGCCTGATGATCTGTATTAATTGAAATAAAATCAATTCCCTGAACGGCACTGTCGATCATACGATCAATAGCGTTACAGCCACCTCCACCGACTCCGACTACTTTAATTGCAGCAAAAGGTTCTTCTTCCATCGAAAAGCCCAGTCTATAATCTGACATTCTGTAACCTCCGTATATTTCAATAGCATTTCACTTAATGTGCCATATGGGGATTCTATTGTGTCAATTTACCTGATTCTACACTAAATATTGTGGTCAGGCAATAGAATTTCCACTAATTGTTGCAATTATGTTACACGACGTTGTCGTAATTTTGTCGAAATTACTGTGCATTATACTTATTGACTCTCCTTTTCTTTACTATTCATTTTCCATTGGTCATATCTCTCAAGCAGCATGCGCCGGATCATCGAGAAATTCAGGAAAATTCGATTGCCGAAAGCAAATACTGCTGCCAGGTTAAGGGGCAGATTCAATTGATCCCCAAGGGCGGCGACAGAAACTGCGATAAGTCCGTTACCCAGAAGTCCTGTTATAAACAGGCGGATATTGAATTCATTCTTCATGTTGGCAACAATGGCTCCCATGATCGAGTCAATAATCGCCAGGATGGCAACCGCTACATACGATGAATATGCAGTCGGAATATCCACATTCAGGAACAGTCCAAGCAATAGACCTGCAATCAATCCTAACAATGGTAACATACTTTTCGTCCTTTCAGTTCATCGGGCGAAAAGTATACTCTTCGCCTGACATATCCAAGACTCCTTCACCGACTGATTCGAACTTGTTCTGTGAAGCAGCATAACGAAGCCAGTTCATATCGTCAGTAATGTTTTTAATCGAACCGATACGGATAAGAAGCTCTCTTTGGGTATCGGGAAGGAGGATTGTCAGAAATGTCGTTCCACTCTGAACGGAACGTACACTTTTGACATATTTCATCAGTGACAAATCACTTTCACTGCTTTTATTCTCGTCCGCAGTCAGAACCGCATTGAGCACCGAAATACACGTATTCAGCCCTTTGCCCTCGGTCATATTCATTTTCTCTCCGAGAACAGCTGTACGGACCGGCAGGCCCTGCATGAGGGGCACGCCGTCAGGGATGTCATCCCCGGAAAGTTCAACGACGTATCCGTCAGTATCAATTACGGCGTAACCGTCCGGAATTTCCACATAGCCTATTTTCTGACGTTCATCAACCGTTATTAAGACACGTGACGGGAAAATGATCTGTATTTTGATATCACTGATATAGGGATAATTTTGGCTAAGCTCTTTCTCTATATTACCATAACGCAGTGTAAATAGTTGAATAAATCCTCCTCCAAGGTTGCGCAGCAGATGTTCCCCGCTCACAATCCCGCTGCTCGCCAGAAGCGCCTCCCCTGAGATCTCACTGCATCCGACAATATCAATTTTCTCGATATAGAACTGTGGAAGAACAATTACCAGAAGCGTGAGAAGCAGAACAACAAGCAAAACCATAAAGGCGGTAATATGGCGTCCGCCCCTTTTGTCCGGAGCCTGTGACTCCGTGCCTTCCATCTCGTTCTCAAACATCTCCTTATCCGATTCCATCACTGCTCTTGTCTCCCCATTCACTTTCCGGGCATATTTTCAAAAACTAGATCGATTTTTATCTGCAAGCCCGAAAATCTGTTTCACAATGTCCTTATCCGCATCCGGTTTTGCCAGGGACCTGGCCCGTCTGCCCATCTCTTCAAGCCTGCTTCGGTTATCAATCAGCGGCAGGATGACGTCATACAGGGATTGTGACGAGACATCCGCATCCTTCATAAGAATAGCCGCCCCCTCTTTTTCGAGCGCCCGGGCATTAAAGGTCTGATGGTCACCGGCTGCAAACGGATATGGGATCATAACTGACGGAATTCCGAGGGCAGCAACCTCCGCGCATGTAATGGCGCCAGCCCGGCAAATCAAAAGATCGGCGGCGGCCATATACGTTTGCGGATTATATATATATTCCCTTATCTCCATTTTTTCGCCGGCTGCCGGTTTACTGTCCTTAAGTGCGGCAAACTGCTGTTTGCCCGCTGATAGAACGATGCGGATTTTTTTATCGGCTACTTTCTCATAAAGGGCAGCGACTGACTGGTTAATTGTCCGGGCGCCGAGGCTTCCGCCCATCGCCAGCAAAAGAAAAGTATCATCCGGGATAGCAAGTTCTTTTCTGGCCGATTCCCTCGTAACTTCAAAAAATATGTTTTTTACAGGGTTTCCTGAAAAAACAACTGATTTTGCTTTGGGAAAGCTTGCCTCCAGATCCGGAAAACTGGTGCAGACTACATCAGCTTTTCGGGACATAAGACGATTCGACCTTCCCGGCAAAGCATTCTGTTCATGTAAAAGCACCGGAATATGTTCATGGTAGGCAGCAGCGACAAGAGGCGAGCATACATAACCGCCTGTCCCGACAACTACATCAGGTTTAAACGAGCGGATGATTCTGATACAGGTCTTTCTGCCGGCCGCAAAATCAATCAGTGCCTTAGCCATTTTCACCGAGGGTTTTGAAGGTATCCCTCTTGCACGGATCGGATGAAGAACATATCCTGCCCGCGGCACGATATCACTTTCGAGCCCTCGTGCTGTTCCGCAGAATTCAATCTCGCTTTGAGGATCCTCCGCGCGGATCCGGTCTGCTATCGCAATGGCGGGATTAATATGTCCGCTGGTCCCGCCGCCTGCTATAAGTATTCGAATTCCCATATAAATCTCCTTAGTCAATATATGTCACTTTTTTCCGGATGACCCCGGTTCTTGAAACCGCAAGGATCAGGCCCACAGCAGTCAGGAAAAATAGATTTGCCGTTCCTCCGTAACTAAAGAACGGAAGTGTTATACCTGTGGGCGGAACGATGCCGATTGCCACTCCGATGTTCAGAAAAGCCTGAATGACAATCAGACTAGTATACCCTACTGCCAGGATACGTGCAAAATCACTCTGTGCACGCCACGCAATTGCGAGTCCTCCGCACAGGAATGCCCAGAACAGGATGATAATAGAAACACCGCCTATAAAACCAAGTTCCTCGCAGGCAATGGCATATACATAGTCATTATGAGCCTCGGGCAGATACTTATATTTCTGACGGCTGCTGCCGAAACCGACACCGGAAGCACCGCCGGAGCCTATCGCAATCTTGGACTGCTTGCTTTGATAGACCTCATCATCCGTAGCTTCCCCGTTCTCGTCTTCACTTTTTGTGTCCTGTGCTGCTGCGTCTTCCTCATTAAGGGTGGCAAAAATATTCAGCCGCGTTGCAACGTGCTCAAAATTACCCAGAAACTTATCTTTTTGTGTGTCGTTGGTTGTCGCCATAAGGATATTCGCACCAATCATAACAACAACCAGCATAATCAGACCGCCGTCTATCCAGGACCGGATGGATATGCCTGATACAAGAAAGCAAATCGCTGCTACAGCCGACATTATGATAAAGCCTGACATGTGCGGCTGCAGCAGGACGACTATCATGACAGCAAGGATCATGGAGGCCGGCAGGATAATATCGACAAAAGCATTCATATAAGCCTGTCGGCGCAGGCTTCCTGTACGAAAACGCCCCGCCTTGCGCATTCGGGTGACAGCAGACCTGTACCCGGCTATGAAGAAGACCAGCGCAATTTTTGCAAATTCAGAGGTCTGGAAAGTCACGCCGGCAACATATATCCATCGCCGCGAGCCGCCCAGGACGACTCCGGAAAATTTTGTATAAATAACAAGCGCCAGGGTAGCCATATAGATCAGAATGACAAAAATCAGGCGGTCGTAAAACTGAATAGGGATAAAAATAATAATTGCCGCAACAACAATGCCAAGCAAAGTAAGCTGACCCTGTTTGAGAACATATACAAGCGGGTTTTTATCGGGAGTATTATATCCGGCTGACATACTCGCAGAAAAAAGCATAATCAGTCCGTAACAGATCAGGACAAGCGTCAGCAGCAGCATCGGAATATTCATCCGATACGGGCTTTCAATCTGGAACCGCTGTTCCCGGTCAGGGCGGACCTGCTGCTTTCCACGTTCACTCATAATTGTTTTCCTGCTGCGGAGGCATCTGAAAAAGCATTATCCGATTCAATAATTGCCTGTGTGACCTTCTCCATTTCAAAAGCATGTGATCCCTTAATCAGAATCACATCATCATTGCGCAAACTCGCAAGAAGCTTTTCGGTAAGTTCATCACGCGATCCAAAAAGCAGCACGGGAAGATCCGGACGAATGGCCTGAGCACCGGCCTTAACATCAGCGCGATTCTCACCGCATACAAAAAGCATATCCATGCCTGACCTTGCAGCGGATTCTCCGACTTTACAATGCTGAGCGGCAGCGAAGGCGCCAAGCTCGAGTATGCCGCCTATAGCTGCTATCTTTCTTCTTCCGGCAGACAGCAGGCTGACACTTTCGAAAGCGGCCGCCATCGATTCGGGGCTTGCATTGTATGCATCATCGTAAAGGAGGTAATTCGCTGTCTGTATCACTTTGCCTCTGCTCCCTGTCGGTTTATATGTCATAAGACCCTTTTTTACAGCAGACGCGGGTATACCGAGCGATTGAGCGCATGCAATGGAAAAGAGCGCGTTTTTGACATGGTGCACGCCAACGCAGGGAAGATCAAATTCACCGAGGTCCGCGAAAGTATCCCGTCCGGCGGCACGGTACCTGCACCCGAAAGCAGTCCCCTTATTTTGGGTTTGCAGATCAAAAGCCACGGCAGTCTGATCTGCCATTTCCATCTCTTCGGAAACCGTTTCAAGAGATGTGACACCCAGCTGCTTCCAGGTTTTAACAGAGCTGTTCCGAATATAATCCGTCAGAAGACTGTCATCACCGCTGATAAGCAGAATCTTATCTCCTGTCAGGCCTTCACAGACCTCCATTTTTGCCAGAAGAATTTCTTCCCTGCTTCCGAGCCGTTCGATATGTGACACGCCGACGTTTGTAATTACAGCGATGTCAGGTTCAGCTATTTTTGTAAGGACGGAAATCTCACCGCGCATCCGCATTCCCATCTCGACGATGAGCAGCTGTGTATCGGCGGGAGCAGATAAGATGGTCAGAGGAAGCCCAATCTCATTATTCAGGTTATGTTTTGTTGCATGTGTCCTCAGTGAGTGAGACAGAGCCGCATAGAGCATCTCGCGTGTTGATGTCTTGCCGACACTCCCGGTAACAGCAATTACCTTACATGCCAGTTTTCTTCTGTATGCGCGTGCAAGGGTATGCAGAGCCAGCAGTGTGTCGGGTACCAGAATTCCTGCAGCCCGTTTTGGGAGCATATGCTCATCACTGACCAGAAGCAGCGCGGCATCTTTTTCAAATGCCGTCTGGCAGAAAGTATGGCCGTCAAAATGTTCCCCGATAAGCGCTGCAAACAAGGCGCCCGGCTGCATGGTGCGGGTATCCGTTGAGACGCTGTCAACGACGGTTATACCGTAAGTATCCGGAACCGGGGCACCAATTCGGACACCGCCTGTCGCCTCGAGTATTTCACGCTCTGTAAATATATACATGCTTTATTTGATCTCCTTTTCATTTGTGGCCTCGTCCATGGCAGCCAGCAGTTCAGAAGCCGCTTCAGCATCATCAAAGTGAATCGTGCGATCCTTGAAAATCTGATAATTCTCATGTCCTTTTCCTGCAAGAATAACAAAGTCATCTTTGCTCGCAAGTCCCAGGGCCAGTGATATCGCTTTATATCTGTCCGGTTCAAGTACATACTCACCCTGTGTTTTCGAGAAGCCTTCGATAATGTCGGAGATAATCGCCATAGGATCTTCGCTTCTGGGATTGTCTGATGTAATCACGGTAAGGTCGCTTAATCTTCCCGAGACCTCACCCATTTCAAATCTTCTGGATCTGGCACGGTCTCCCCCACACCCGAACAAAGTGATTAAACGACCGGTACAGTATTCGCGGAGTGTGCCGAGAAGGTTCTCAAGGCTCGCCGCATTATGGGCATAATCAACCAGAACCGTGAAATCCCCTTTATGAGGGACGATCTGAATACGACCTGGAACGTGAACCTGTGCAAGGGCATCCCTTACTGCCTCGAACGGTATACCGCAGACACCGGCGACAGCAATCGCACAGAGTGCATTGTAAATATTGAACTTACCCGGCATGGCAATAAAAACCGGTTCATTATACCACGGGCTCTGGAGGGTAAAAAGCGTTCCGATTTTGCCGTTTTGTTTTTCTTTACGGATTGAAACCGCGCGCACATCACACGGACTGTCGATTCCGTACGTGTAAACAGGGCACCGTTCGGATGCATATTCAATGACCCTTTCAGCCACATCGGAATCTGCATTAATGATGCCGACTTCAGACAAATCAAACACAAGAAGCTTGGCTTCCAGATATTCCTGCATATTGGCATGCTCGTGCTCGCCGATATGATCATGATAGAGGTTGGTAAAAGCACCGACTTTGAAATGACAGCCGTACACGCGGTCGAGCATCAGCCCCTGTGATGATACTTCCATCACACAGCTGTCAGTCTCCTTTTCTGCCATCTCATGAAGGATAGCCTGCAGATCATATGATTCAGGCGTCGTACGCTCGGCCTGGCGAACTTCACCGGCAACAATATTTGACACGGTGCCGATCATTCCGGTTCTCTTACCGGCCTTTTCAAATATGTCACGAATCATATACGTTGATGTTGTTTTTCCTTTTGTACCGGTTATTCCGAGCAGGCGAATCTTATCTGAAGGATGTGAAAAGAAAGCTGCGCTTACATGTGCAAGCCCGCGTCTTGTATCGGGGGTTGAAGCTATTGCGGCACTTCGTGAAACAGCCATCTTTATAAGATCCTCTTGAGAAAAAATAGATTGATTGTCTTGAATAAGAATGGCTGCCGCGCCATTTTCGAGCGCCTGTGCAATATAGCGGTGTCCGTCCGATACATATCCATGAACGCATACGAACAGCGAACCCGGCTTCACTTTTCTCGAATCATATATGACAGACGTTACCTGCGTATCTTCAGACCCGGTTAAAATCCTGATTTCTATCCCGCTGATAAGATTCTTAAGTGTATGCATGATTAATCTCCTTCTGATCCCATAACGATATGAATAATGGTACCCATCGGTTTTTTTGTCAGAATCGAATTTCCGGACAGGTCCGCCGGAACGGTTCCCGTGGGTTCTGTTTCCGAAGTGGTCTGCTGTCCCTCTTCGTCTGTAGGCATCTGAGTCGGCTCATTTGAGGGTATGGCTGTCGGTTCCGGCGTCGGGGTTGTCCCGTCAGGTGTTTCGCCGGGTGTAGCACCGGGTGTTGCCGTAGGAATTGCCGTACTCGTTCTTGGTTCCGGCGTCTGGGATATGACAGTGCCTTTGCTGTCCCCTTCGATTTCAATGTTAAGTCCGCTCAGGCGGGCTTCCTTGTAACATTCCGCAATATCCTTGCCTGTGAAGTCAGGAATAACGACTTGTTTCATCTGTTCCTCTGATGTGGTGTGTGAATAAAGGACAACCTGTCCATTCTTATACAGGGTCGCATCTTTTCCTGGGAAGGACGCGGTTATCAGTGCATCGTCCTCCATATTATCTTCCCCGTCAACAACAGTAAAGCCGGCAAGATAGAGAATTGCCTTTGCTTCTTTATATGTTATACCCGTAACATCCGGCACTGAATATCTGGTAGTCAGATTAACATAGTCTTTTTCTGAGTAATTATGCCTGACTCCAAGATACTCAAGCGTCTGGGATACAATATTAGCAGCTGCTTTCGTCGCACAGCTTGAACCAACCAGTTTATCAGCCGGTTTGTTTACAACAACGAGGACGACAATCTGCGGGTCATCTGCAGGTGCATATCCGCCGAACGAAAGAACATGCAGGCCGGCATATTCGCCGTGTTCCGTTGTTGATGTACTTGTTTTTCCTGCAACGTTGTATCCCTCGACATATCCTGCGGTACCCGTACCCTCCGTGACAACGCCTTCCATCAGTTTTCTGATGCGGTTGGCAGTTGCCTCTGAAAAAATAGTACGAATCGCCTCAGGTTCGAATTCCTTAACAATATTACCATTCTTATCAGTAAGGGAGTTTGCTATCTGTGGAGTCATAAGTGTTCCGCCGTTGACAAGCGCACAATATGCATTGGCCAGCTGCAGCGGAGTAACCGTAGACGACTCGCCAAAAGAAAGTGTCGCCAGGTCAACAACGGATGGATTTTTGTGGAATATTCCGACACCTTCTTCAGGAAGGTCGATGCCTGTCCTGTCATAAAAACCGAAATTATGTACATATTCATAATATTTAGTAATACCGATCCGTAATGCCAGCTGCACGAAAATCGGGTTGCATGAATTCTCAAAAGCTTTCGTTAAGGTCTCCGTCCCGTGATTTCCGCCCTCTTTTTCCCTCCAGCAGCTAATCGTATCTATTGATGAAATCGCTATCGGCTCATCACTAAAATATTCGTCCTCGTATGTCAGGCCTTCTTCAAGTGCAATCGCCGTCGTAAATGCCTTGAAGGTGGAACCCGGTTCGTACGTATCTGAAATAGCACGGTTTCTCCAGGCTTGCGACATGATATATGTTAACTGTGCTTTGTCATCCATCGCATCCCATGCTGCCTGTTCGACCCACTCCGGTTCTGCAGTAGGCTGATTCGGATTAAAATTAGGGTACGATGCCATTCCCAGGACAGCACCTGTGTACGGATTCATTACGATGGCCGTAACGCCTTCAATGACATCATATACTTCATACACATCCTGGCAGGCATTTTCAGCAATCCTCTGTATGTTCTGGTCAATATTAAGAACAACATTATACCCGTCTTCGGCCTCAATGGTCGTCGGTGCTGAATACGGAAGTGCACTCTGCGTATAATTATCCACCTCTACATATGTATATCCTTCTTTACCGGTCAGAATGGAATTATATTCCGATTCGATACCGAGCTGCCCGAATAGAATCCCATCCGTTGCGTTGGCATAACCTAGAATCTGAGATGCCAGGGTACCGTTTGAATAATATCTTTTTGCAACGGCATCCACTTTCGTACCGCCAATATTATTACTGACAATATAGGCATTAAATGCATCTATCTGTTCTTTGGATAAATTTTTAGCAAGCTGGACATACTGGGAATCCGTTTTGCCCATTGCTTCTGCCACAACACTCGCTTCAAGGCCGATTGCTGCTGCAATATTTGTCGCTATCGCATCCGACGAGATCTTTTTTGTCAGTGATCTGACATCCGAAGGTGTGATGCCGACTGTATAGACATATGTCGTGCTGGCCAGCGTACTTCCGGTGGCATCAAGGATATCCCCGCGCACAGGTTCGTCCTGAATGCGCCTCCAGTGCTGCTGAGAAGCAATCTGCGAATAATATTCATACTGATTAATCTGCAGGTCATACAGCGAATATATCAGGTATCCGCAGAAAAATGTCACACAAATTCCAATAAAAAGAATCCACCCCCTCCGTTTGCCGGTGAGAGGAGATTCTTTGCGTTTTTTTGACCTGCGGCTTCGCCTTGAGGGGTTGCTGCGCGAATGAACTCTGCCGCCTGAATTCCGATCTGTATACTCCGTCAAAACTTGCGCCTTCCCTTCATCGTAAAGATGAATAGTATTGTGCCAGATTTACCTTGGCAGATGCAAGACTTGATTTACTGCTTACAGATGAAGTACCGGAAGAATTGGTAACAAGCTGATCCGCTGCGGGCAGCTCGACCACCATAATCTGCTTTCCGCCGGGTTCCTGCATACCGAGGCGTTCCATAGCATCCCAGCGGATTTGTGTCAGATCTGCATTTGCTACAAGATCTTCCTCGATTTGCCTGGTCTCCTGCTCGAGCGCCGTTATTTTCTTCTGAACAGCATTGTTTTGGAAATTAAGTGAAGTTATCTGTGACTGACGGTACAGAAGAAAAGTGAACATGCCGGCCACTATGGCTATGCCAAGTGAAATTGCCAGGGCTTCCTTAAATCGCTTACCGGAAATGTATCTTTCCTTTTGCTTATGGGCCTCAAGAAGTTCCTGACGGCGAAGGCGTTCTGCCTCGGTCTTTTTACGGGTCTTGGGAGCGGGAAGGCTTCTTGAAGGCATTTCTGCCGGAATATTCTGTGGAGCATATCCGTATCCGGAAGGTGCAGGATATCCATACACGGGCTGAGGAACATAATCTGACGTTCCTGTGCTTCTCCCGAAATATGTGGCCTCAAGTTCATCCCAGTCACTAACAGCATATGCATTCATTTCTATTCATTCCTCTCAAACACTCTAAGCTTTGCGCTTCTCGCTCTCTTGTTTCTGGAAGCTTCCGCCTCTTTTGCTTCGATGGCTCTCCTGGACACAGATTTTCCAAATGGCTTGCGGTTACAGACACAGACAGGAAACTCACGCGGGCATATACACGGGTCTTCAAGAGTACGAAAGGCCTCTTTGACCATTCGATCCTCAAGTGAGTGGAAAGAAATGATGGCAAGTCTTCCACCCGGGCGAAGATAGAGCGGTGCATCTTCCAGCAGTTTTTCTATAGATGCGAGTTCATGGTTAACTTCGATTCTTATTGCCTGAAAAGATCTTCTTGCAGGATGCTGATCCTCATTTTTTGATTTTGCAGGCATGGCTTTCATAATGATTTTTGAAAGTTCGGATGTTGTGGTGATCGGATTGATTTTCCGGGCATTTACGATGGCCGACGCGATGCGCCCTGCATATCTTTCTTCACCGAATGTCCTTAAAATCCTGACAATTTCGTCTTCCGAATACCTGTTGACAACAATTTCCGCTGTCAGCTTCTGTTTGTCGTCCATGCGCATATCCAAAGGGCCATCGCTGGCATAAGAGAATCCCCTGTCTGCCGTATCAAGCTGATGCGATGAGACACCAAGATCTGCAAGGATTCCGTCGACAGCCTCTATTCCGAGATCATCGAGGACCCTGGCCATTCCCGAAAAATCTGACTTGATGAGCTTCCACTGGGCCTGGCTTTGTTTGCTGTCCCTGACCTTGCTGCACGCAGCAAGAGCCTGATCATCTTTATCAAGAGAAATGAGTAAACCTTCCGGTCCAAGACGGTCAAGGATACCGCCGCTGTGCCCGCCTCCGCCTGCCGTACAGTCAACATAAATACCGTCAGGCTTTATACGCAGCATCTCCATACATTCATCAAAAAGAACAGGGAGATGAGAAAAATCAAAGTCCTGTGACATTGTATTCCGTTAGGTCGAGATCCATGACGGAGCTCAACGCCTCCTTCTTCTTTTCATAGAATTTCTTTGAACAAATATCCAGTTTGTCGCCAAGATCGATAATACTTATTTCTTCAGAAGGACCTGTTCCTATATGCTCCCAGAGTTCCGATGATACTGATATTCTGCCCTGGCTGTCCAAATCACAATTGAGTGCTTCACCGATAATCAGGCGTGTAACACTTCTGACTTTCGGATCCATACTGTTCAAGGCTTCAAACTGTCTGCGGATGTTGGCGAAACGCTCTTCTGTGTATACGGAAAGATATCCGGAATCAAGGCTCAAAGTGACGACGAGACTCTTACCCATGCTGTCGCGCAGCTTCGAGGGTACGAATACTCTTCCCTTTGAATCGATCTTGTTCGTATATCTCGCCAATCAGTTATCCCCCGTTTCCACAAAGTTATCCACCACTATTCACCACAACTAAACCTTTTTACTCCACTACACTCCACTTGTCTTGTATTTTACACGCCTGACATCAGAAGTTCAAGCTTATTTGAGAGTATTGGCTATAAAAACCGAACAAAGTTTACCTCCATGCGCAAAAAACCACCCCTCACTTGTTATGAAGGATGGTTTTATATGTTGATACTATGCAAATAATGGTTTTAGTTCAGCAAATTTATCCCCGTCCGAGGTTTCGCTCCATGGAAATATTCAAAATGATTCCGATCGCTATAAAGTTAACGAGCAGCGCCGTGCCTCCGAGGCTTATAAATGGCAGCGGGATACCGGTAATCGGAAGCAGGCCGACACTCATCCCCATATTCTCTATGAAGTGAAAAGCAAAACCGGCAGTAAGTCCGATGACTGTGAATGAATATGACCTCTGGGAAGCCCTTGAGGCAACATAAAGACATCTCATTAGAAAGAAAAACGCGAGAAGCACAACAGCGGTCGTCCCGATAAATCCCATATGTTCTGATACCGCAGAATAAATAAAATCGGACTCCTTTACAGGGACGCTTACAAACGTGCCGGTCGTGTTGCCGATCAGGCCGCCGGATGCAATTGCACTTTTGGCCTGAACAAGATTATATTCTGCAGTCGGATCCGAACCCTCGAATAACAGGGAGAGAATGCGCTTCTTTTGAAACGCTTCGAGGTAAAAATTCCACACGAAAGGAATTGCAACGATGACTCCGGAAAGTGCCAGAAAGAAATACCTGTATTTGAGCCCCCAGATAAAGAGAATACAGACAAACGAAAAAACAATAACCATACCCGTTCCAAAATCAGGCTGCCGCAGAATCAGTAACAAAGGAGCTGAATATACCAGAACAAGATATAGAAATCCTCTTTTTACAGAAATGCGTTTCTCCGATATATCCTCGAATAGATATGCGGCAACAAGTACCAGACCAATCTTAGCTATTTCAGACGGTTGAAAAGTACCGACGACCGGGAAACGCATCCATGCGTCTGCGCCCCAGGTAGCCTTCATCGAAAAACCGTCAAACGGCATAACCATAAGAAGAAGCAGCGAAAACACATACATGCCCCAGCCGATAAGCTTCAAAAAATGGGTTTCAAGCAGGCAGATAATCAGCGCAATGAAGATGCCCAGAACCGCCGCTCCGGCCTGCTTATAAAGATTCTGCGGATAATCTTTGTAACCGCTCGACAGAACCCTCTGCAGTACAAAAAGACCGATCATGGTAAGGGTTAGTATCGGTACAATAAGCCAGTAATCGACAGCGCGGAAGTAATTGTTTCTGAGCTGTTCAATGCCTGATCTTCCAGTATTCATGAATTACTCTTTTCTTCCTCATCTTCCGATTTGTAAATATCATCAGAATTATCAGAATCTGAATCTGCTTCCGCTTCAGAATTTGCTTCAGACTTCTCCGGCGCTTCAGAAGCAACAACGGCAGATTCTTCTATAGGCTCTGCATCAGAATCCACATCCGCTGATTTCTCAGCAGGCGCAGTATCATCTGCCGGGGATACGGGCTGTCTTTTCAGACCAAGATAACGGACAATGGCAATGATTGCAAACCCGGCGACAACCAAAACGGCAGATAGAACCTGTGAGGAACGAAGTCCTGTATCGCCGATATAAAGTGAATCTGTACGAAGGCCTTCAATGAAGAATCGAACAATTCCATAAAGTATGAAGTATATGGCGACCGTCGAGTATGGCTGTCTGCTCCTCTTTCTCACAGAAAGAAGGACAATAAAGATAATAAGAGTTGCAATAGACTCATACAGGAATGTCGGGTGTACTGGTGCATTCGGATCGAGTGTCGGATTATTCAGCTGGAGATAATATGTTGTCGCTTCGCTGATCATTCCCCACGGAAGATTCGTATTAGTTCCAAAAGCTTCCTGATTGAAAAAGTTACCCCAGCGGCCGATTGCCTGTCCCAGCGGAATGTATACGATCAGGAAATCCAACACATTGGATGTGTTCAGTTTCTTCAGCCTAGTCATAACGAAAACGGCGATGAAAGACATAATTACGCCACCGAAAACAGCCAATCCGCCATTACGGACATCAAAAATCAGTTTTGGATCAGAGGCAAATGATTTCCATGAGAAGGCAACATAGTAAAGACGGGCTCCGATCACGGATGCCGGAATGATTACCAGACTGAAATCAATAACATGGTCGCTTGTAAGAGAAAACTTCTTTGCCTGCTTCATTGCAAGGCCGACACAGGCGCCAAATGCAAGAATAATGCAGATTCCATACCAGTAAATCGGGAAAGAACCAACCTGAAAAGCAACCCGGCTTATCGGAAGGTCATTGATTCCCAGTCCGGGAAAGCTAACATTTGTATCTGCTAAAAGCAACGGAATTGTCATTTTCTTCACCTCATCAGAATTGAATTTTTCCTGGCATGTCGGGCAAAAACACGATCGTTCTTATGCACCTTGCTAATCATATCACACCTGAAAGAAGATTCGAATAGTCATAATCCTGAAGACTATGATAATGCCTCACTTCTGCCATATCTTTATGTACCTGTTCTTTTAGCGCCGCCACATCTGCAAAACGGTGCTCCGGACGCATAAATGATATCAGGAAAATACGGATTTTTTCACCGTAAATGTCCATTGAATGATCATACATCATGGTTTCAACGAGAGGAACAAAATCCGAAGTATTCACTGTCGGACGAAGGCCTACACTTGTTATTGACGGATAAAATTCACCATTCATATAAAGAATGGATGCATATACCCCAAAGGCAGGTATTAGCTTTCCGGGTTGTATGACAATATTTGCTGTCGGAAATCCGAGCGTTCTTCCGAGACGCTGTCCCTGCTGGACAATCCCCTCGTATGATATCGGATATCCCAAGAGAGAGTTGGCGAGAGTGATTCTTCCATTCTTTACGCATTCACGGATCCATGTGCTGGAAATCACTTTATCCTGATACATGACGGGAGGCACGGCAAATACTTCGATTCCGTTTTCCTGTCCCCAAAAGGTCAGAAGCTCCATGTTGCCTTCCCGGCTGCGTCCAAAGCGGTAGTCTTCCCCCGCGACGATAACCTTTGCCCCGAGAAGCTCCTTAAGCTGATTCTGCAGAAAATCCATTGCATGCATGGACGATACGGATTCAGAAAAAGGAAACAGCGCTGTCTCATCGAGGCCTGTCCGCTCAAAACAGCCTATTTTTTCTGACAGGGTAGTCAGCATCGAATTTGCTTTATCCCGGCCATCCCCTTTTTTTGACTTCGGCAAAGAAGAAAAAGTATGGACCATAGACGGAATTCCCCGCTCCTGGGCCAGACTAGTGAGCTTGTTAAGTATCTTTTTATGCCCCTGATGAACTCCGTCAAAATAACCGAGAGCTACCGCGCGGCCATTGGCGGCCGTCCCGGGGAATTCGCCCGGTGCTATAAGTTTCCCGTTATTATCTTCAGTAAATTCCCATATGCGCAATGTTATGCCAACATCCTTTCAATACGAAGAATCATATGTCCTTCTTTTTCATCCGGCAGCACAATGGCAAGTAAGCGGCCTGAAAAATAAGCACAATAATGAACGGCGCTTCCTTTGTCTTCGAGTACCGCAAAAGGAATACGGTCCGCAAATAATTCAAGCGGCAGCTGACGGCCGAGCCTTATATGAGACGCTTCTTCTTCAGAAACTTCGATCCGCGGCATATGCTCAACAGCTATATCTTCACGAAGAAGGAAATCAGAGACGCGGTCTTCCTTAAAAAGCTGTTCAATTTCTTCAAGTGAAAAAGACTGATCAATCGAAAACGGTCCGCATCGCGTGCGCTGCAGAGCATCGGCATACGCACCAAAACCGGTTTTTTCACCAAGCTCATCACAAATTGTACGGATATAGGTACCTTTCGAACAGGAAAGTGAGAAGTCAGCTGTCAATTGCCCTTCAGCAGAAATGTCATGCACGGCACTGTCATAAATACGAATCTTCCTGGTCTGCCGTTCAAGTGTGATACCCTTCCTGGCATATTCATACAGAGGCCGGCCGGCCATCTTGATGGCGGAATACATGGGAGGAAGCTGTTCCTTTTCACCGTCCAACTCGCGAAAAAGTCTGCGCAGATCTGAAAAGTCATCCGATTTCATCTGCTCGAGTTCCTGTTGTGACGGCATTTTACCGCCGATGACTTTACCTTCGCGGTCTTGTGTGTCCGTAAAGGCACCGAACTGCACGGTGCAGCGGTATGCTTTGTCATATCCGTCCATGTATCGGACTACCCTGGTGGCTTTACCGACACAGACAGGCAGAACCCCGGATGCAAAAGGATCCAGAGTCCCGCAATGCCCGACTTTTTTAACGCAAAGCAGCTTCCTGATTTTTCCGACAACCTGAAAAGAGGTAAGTCCGATAGGTTTATTGACATTTATGATACCGGAAATAATATGCTTATCGGGCATTATGATTCCTCCGATATGACTTCACCGGCCTTCTCGATAATTATATCTGACACTTCTGATGATGAAACATTCTGCATGGAAAAGCCGGCTGCGCGCTGATGTCCGCCGCCGCCGAATTTTGCAGCGAATGCTGCCGCATCAAAGGGTAAGTAACTGCGGACATTTACACGGATTTCACCGTCGGATGTCTCTCGAACAGCAAATGATGCAATAACACCTTTGATGTCACGAAGACTGGCTGCAAGGCCATCGGAGGCATCTTCTGATGCCTGGCACTCACGGATCATATCCTGTGTGACGACTGTAAGAGCAATCTTGCCGCCATAGAAAAACTTCGCACCTGACAGGGCCATGGCGGTCAGGCGCATGCGTTCAACATTGGTTACATCGAACAGATTATATGCATTTATGTATACATTAGCACCGTTTTCAAGAAGCTCTGCAGCTGCACGAAAAGTCTTGGGGGTAGTATTCTGATAGGAAAAACGCCCCGTATCCGACTGTAAACCAATCATCAGGCAGTTTGACACGTCTGCATTCAACAGCTTGCTGCCCGTCTTATCTTCTAGAAGGTGAATTATTTCCAGAACAAGCTCCGCTGAAGCTGCTGCCTTTGGCTCAATATACCGCAGCCCCTGCGATTGTCCGCTGGAAATGTGATGATCGATAACAAGATAGTCAGTGCCATGCGCGAATAGATTGCCCGAGCGGCCCATCCGACTAGCTTCAGAACAGTCAACCGCTATTACAGAGCCCTGTTTTTCGAGGTATGCATCCCACTTGTACGGATCAAATACTTCAAAAAGAGATGGATCAAGCCCGATGAATGCAAGACGTTCAGGAATGGGCTCGTCCATATACACCCTTGCACGTATATTAAGTTCGTTAAGAACGAGGGCAATTGCTGCAGATGAACCCAGGCAATCACCGTCTACACGCACATGGGGGAAAATCTGAACTTCCTTCGAAGAATCAGCCAGCAAAAGAAGATGACCGGCAATTGCAGCAGCACTTTCACTCACGTGCCTGATCCCCCCGAACTGTTTTGTCAATAAGATCCATCAGGCGCATTCCGCGCTCAATAGAGTCATCAAAAACATAGTGGAACTCCGGTGCCACGCGCAGCTTGATGCGCCTGCAGACTTCTCTTTTAATGAAGCCGGATGCACTTATGATAGCTGTCTTACAATCCTCTTTACTTTTCTCATCTGCCATAACAGAGAGATATACTGTCGCATGAGACAAATCATGCGACATGCGGACCTCAACAACCGATGTCATTAAAGGAATCCGGGGATCCTTGACATCTTCTCTGAGAATTTGTGATATAACTTTCTGCATCTCGTCCCCAACCCGGGCTGAGCGATCTATTTTCATTTAATTCACGGCTCCTTCTTTCAGCTGCGTGGCTGCAAGGCAGTATTACTTGCGGGCAATTTCACGCATCTCGAAAGCTTCAACTATATCGCCTTCTTTAATGTCATTGAAGTTCTCAATTGAAATTCCGCACTCATATCCGGAAGCAACTTCCTTTGCGTCATCCTTAAAGCGCTTCAGGGAAGCAAGCTTGCCCTCATGCACGACAATGCCGCCTCTTACGATTCGAACTTCAGAGGAACGAAGCACCTTACCGTCGGTAACATATGCGCCGCCGATTGTACCGACATTGGATACCTTAAAGATCTGACGGATCTCAATGTGTCCAAGAATGACTTCTTCATAGGTCGGTTTGAGCATTCCCTTCATAGCAGCCTGCACATCTTCAATCGCATTATAGATAACACGGTAAAGCTTAATGTCGACACCCGTTTCCTTGGCTTTTTCTGCAATGCTGACACCGGGACGGACATTGAATCCGATGATGATGGCATTGGAGACATCGGCAAGTACTATATCGGACTCTGTGATCGTACCAACGGCTCCGTGAATAACCTTAACGTGGATTTCATCGCTGGAGAGCTTCTCAAGAGACTGAATAATTGCTTCAACTGAACCCTGAACATCTGCTTTGACGATAAGATTGAGATCTTTAACCTCACCGGCAGCCATTGTTGCTGCAAGTGTCTCAAGCGACATGCGGGAACTCTTTCTGAGCTGGTCTTCTCTCTGCTTGACCCGACGCTTTTCAACAAGCTGACGGGCGACTTTTTCATCAGTAACTGTATAGAAAATCTCACCTGCTTCAGGAACTTCCGGAAGTCCAAGTATTTCAACAGGTATGGAAGGGCCGGCCTTTTTGACAATTGCACCCTTGTCATCAGCCATTGCACGGACACGTCCGACAATGGAACCGGTAACAATGGTATCGCCGTTACGCAGGGTTCCCCTTTGTACAAGAACGGTGGCGACAGGGCCTCTGTTCTTATCGAGCTTAGCTTCAATGACGGTTCCTTTGGCCTGTTTGTTCGGATCTGCTTTCAGATCCATTACATCGGCGGTAAGAAGAACCATTTCAAGGAGATCGTCTATTCCGTCACCGGTTTTTGCGGAGACAGGAACCATAACGTTGGAACCGCCCCATTCTTCAGGAATAACTCCGTGCTGTGATAGTTCAAGCTTAACCTTTTCCACGTTGGCACCGGGCTTATCCATCTTATTGATGGCAACAACAATCTCAGTATTTGCAGCCTTGGCGTGGTTGATAGCTTCAATTGTCTGAGGCATAACACCGTCATCCGCAGCAACAACAAGGATAGCAATATCCGTAACCTGAGCACCGCGGGCACGCATTGTTGTGAAGGCTTCATGACCGGGTGTATCCAGGAACGTTATCTGCCGGCCGCCCTTCAGGCGAACCGTATAAGCTCCGATATGCTGGGTGATACCGCCGGCCTCTTTGTTAACGACAGCAGTCGAGCGAATTTTGTCAAGAAGTGAGGTCTTGCCGTGGTCGACATGACCCATAACAACAACAACCGGAGGACGTGTCTGTAATGTCTCATCCGTATCAGCTGTATCATCAAAGAGAATATCCTCTTCCGTTACCTCGACGAATTTTTCGGTGGTAATTCCGTATTCGGCAGCCAGAAGTGTTGCTGTATCAAAATCAATTTCCTGATTGATCGTAGCAAGCATTCCAAGCTTCATAAGCTTCTTGATAACATCAGTTGAACGCTTTTGAACACCATCGGCAAATTCTTTGATTGTAATAAATTCCGGAAGCTGAACATGTGAAAGAACAGCCTTTGGCGGAGGCGGAGGCGGTGCCATAAATGGTTTTTTCCGTGAAGGTCTCTTGCCTTTTGAACCGGCAGGATACAGATTATCGAGAGCCGTATCATCCGAAAGAATCTCGGAAGCGCCGCGGCCGGAAAAAGCTGTTGTCGCACGTTTGTTAATAGCACGGCGGTCCGTCAGTGCGGGAGCCGGCTTGCTTGCATCTTTCTTAACATCTTTGGCAGGTTCCTTGCGGCTTTTCTCAAATGCATCTCTGGCAGCGAAATTCGCCTTTTCCTTGCTTATCTCTGCCGGAATATCAGAATGCGGTTTAGCCGGGCCTCTTGCCCCGCCGGGACCGGTTCTTGACGCACTGCGGGCGCCGTATCCGTTATCTTCCTTGGATCTTATAAAGTTCTCATCTTTTGCGCCGCCGCCAAAAGAATCGTTACGGGAACGATTTCCGGCAAAGCCGCCGCTCTGAGGAGGTCTTGAACCGAATCCGCCGGGTCCTCCCTGCGGACGGTTGCCCTGATATCCGCCCGGGGCTCCGGGACCGCCCTGAGGACGAGGTCCGCCAAAACCACTCTGAGGAGGTCTGGGTGAATATCCGCCTTCTCCTGACGGACGGTTGCCCTGATATCCGCCGGGTCCGCCCTGCGGACGATTATCCTGGTATCCGCCGGGGCCGC